>NZ_JBICUP010000007.1:176684-227831 GCF_043198215.1 Micromonospora sp. NPDC048830 | reverse complement strand
TTCTCCAGCTTCGACTCCTGGAGGCTGGTGGCGATCGAGATGACGGCGGCCCGCTCGGGCAGGCCGGCCTTCTTCGTCGCGGCGATGATCGCCTTCGCGTTCGCCACCTGCTCGTCATTCAGGGTGATGTGGGACTGCGCGCCCTGCACCCCGTGCGGGATCAGCTTCGCGCTGTCCACACCCGGCTTGTCGGCCTGCACGGCCACGGCAACAGGCTTCGCGTGTGTCGGGGCGGCGTGCGCGGCGGTGGCGTGCAGGGGGCCGGCGGCGAGGCCACCGGCGAACGCGAGACCGGCGATACCGAGAACGCTCTTACGCAGCATCGTGATCATCATGATCAAAGCTCCATTCGGGGGATCGACGCACACCACCCATCAGGGGGACGGGGTCAGGTGCGCGCGAGCACTCGTCAGGCGCTCGAAACCAAGAAAAAGGGGGAAGGCCGTGTCGGGAAAGTCGTTCGGCCACCGGCCCGCGGGGCGGAAAGGATCGCCTCGTCTCGGCGCCGGGACCATCTACAACGACCGGCGGCCCGCCATCATTCCGGGCCCGGGCCACCCCAACTCGCGGGGTGTCTTCCTCGGTCGTGCACCGGTGTTCAACGCCCCCACCCCGGCCCCGATTCCGCCCCGTCAGCGCCCCCGGCCACACCCGAAACCGGACACATCACGCATCGGGGCGTGGGCGGACGGGCAAGATCCGGACAACTTCCAGGAAGTTGTGGCCTCGAAAAGGTGAGGAAGCAACAGTTTCCATGAAAGTGCGCGGATCTTGAAGCGGACGCGCGGAGCGAAACGGACGTGCGGGGTGAAACGGATGTACGGGGTGAAACGGATGTGCGGATCTTGACCCGGGCGCCCCGCAGCGCACCTCAGAAGGCGCGGACGACGCAGCCCGCGCATCCGGGCGGACAACTCGCACGACGGACCGGGTGGGCCCCGCCGTGACGGGCGCAGGGATCAAGCGTGACCGCCCGGAGCCGGTCACGGCGTTCCCCACCCCCGAGCGTCAGGCGGGCCGGCGTCGGTGTTCCGGGGCCGGTCAGGGGAGGGCGGCGACCGCCTCGGCGTACGCGACGCCGGTGGCGACGGTCGCGGTGACCAGGACGTCGAGCTGCGCCGGGGCCACCCCGTGGGCCAGGTCGGTGGTCACGTCGCCGGCCAGCACCAACTCGCCGAAGCCGGGGTCGTGCACGTACGCCTTCGGCAGCAGCCGGTCGTGGTTCCAGGCGTTGCAGAACGCGTACGCCTCGGCGCGCCGCCCCGCCGGCAGCCGCCGGGTGGCCAGCACCCGGGCGTGCAGGATGTCGCCCCGCTCGCCGGCCCGCCGGAACTCGACCACCGCCGGCCCCCACCGGCCGACCACGACGCCGCCCCGCACCGCCCAGGCGTCGCCGCGCCGGTCCAGCGCGGCGGTGATCATGGCGACGGTCAGCGCGCCCAGCTCGTCGGCGGCCAGCCCGTCGGCCCCGTCGGCGTCGCGCGTGTCGGCCCCGTCGGCGTCGCGCGTGTCGGCCCCGTCGGCGTCGCGCGTGTCGGCCCCGTCGGCGTCCAGCTCGTCGGCCCCGTCGGCGTCGCGCCCGTCGCCCCCGCCGACGGCCGACCCGTCGCGTGTGCCGGCGTCGGGCCCAGTGACCCCGGCGTCGGCCTTGGCAGCGTGCAGCCCGTCGGTGCCGTCCAGGACGTGGGGGTCGTCGTCGGGGTCCGGCGGCAGCGGGACCGGGTCGCCGGCCGGCCGCTCGGCCAGCCAGGCGGCGATCCGGCCGGACTGGTGACCCGTGCCGTTACGGGCGTCGAAGCTGCCGGCGAGGCCGGTCGCCACCTCGGCCAGGAGCCCACCCAGCCGGGCCACCTCGACGTCCTCGGCCGGCCGGCCGGCGCGGGCGGGACGGCGGATCCGCCGGCTGCCCCGGCCCGCCTCGGCGGCCAGCGCGCAGAGCAGCGCCCCCGCGGCGGCGAACTCCATCGCCGCGAGGTCGTCGGACGGCTGGTCGAGCCGGGGCAACTGCTCGGCCAGGATGTCCAGCCCCCGGTCCAGGTGCCCGCCCAGCGCGCAGAACCGCAGGTGCGCGGCGAGGTACGGGAAGGCGTTCCGCTCCCGCCGGTGCCGGCGGTACGCCGCGACGTGCGCCCGGGCGGCCCGCTCCGGCTCCCCGGCCCGCAGCAGCGGCAGCAGCGCCCCGGCCAGCGCCCGCTCGGGCTGGTCGGTGCAGTACGCCGCACCGGGGTCGGCCCCGCCGGCCCCGCCCGAATCGGCGGAGTCGCGGGACCAGTCCGAGCCGCCGGTCCCGCCCGAGCCGCCAGTCCCGCCCGGGCCGCCGGCCCCGCCCGAATCGGCGGAGTCGCCGGCCCCGCCAAACCCGCCCGGCCCGCCCGGCTCTCCGAGCATCGGGCGCAGCTCGGCCAGCGCGGCGGCCCACTCGCCCCAGCCGGCCAGCAGCTCGGCGCGGCGGGACGGGGCGCAGCCCGGACAGCCGGCGGCCGGGTCGGCCGGGGCGGCGCGCCAGCGTTCGTACCAGCGGCGGGCGGCCGGCTCGTCGCCCAGGTGGTCGGCCAGCCGGCAGCGCAGCTCGGCCACCAGGCCGCCGGCCTCCCCGGCCCGGCCGTCCGCGCCGGGCTCCCGGAAGCCGTCCCCGGCGGGCTCCCGGAAGCCGTTCCCGGCGGGCTCCCGGAAGCCGTTCCCGGCGGGCTCCCGGAAGCCGTTCCCGGCGGGCTCCCGGAAGCCGTTCCCGGCGGGCTCCGGGAAGCCGTTCCCGGCGGGCTCCGGGAAGCCGTTCCCGGCGGGCTCCGGGAAGCCGTTCCCGGCGGGCTCCCGGAAGCCGTTCCCGGCGGGCTCCCGGAAGCCGGCCCCGCCGGGCTCCCGGAAGCCGGCCCCGCCGGGCGTCCGGAGGTCGTCCGCACCGGGCTCCCGACGGCCGGCCGGGCCGGGCCCGGGAGAGCCGTCGCCCGGCCTCGGTGTGCCGCCCGTCCCGGCGTGTGCCAGGTCGTCCAGCGTGGAGCGTGCCTGGTCCAGCCCGACGCGGGGGGTGGCGAAGACCGCCTCGACCGCCAGGCGCTGGTAGCGACGCAGCTCCCCGCCCCGCTCGCCGGCCAGCTCGGGCGCCCGGTCGAGCAGCTCCCGGCAGCGGCGCAGCGGCTCGAACAGCCGCCACCGCGCGCCCTGCCGCAGGTACGCGTCGAGCAGCGCGAGCCGGGCGGCCAACCCGGACCGGACGTCGCCGGCCGCGTCCGCGGCGGAGGCGATCCGTTCCAGCTCGACGACGCGCGGCTGGCCGTCGGGCAGGTCCCCGGCGGCGGCGAGGTCGTCGGCCGGTTCCCGGCCGCCCCGGGCCCGCCCGGCCCGCCCGCGTGACTGCCCCGGCGCTGCCGTCACGGCCGCGCCCCGCCCGCCAGTTGGCCGACGGCGGCGGCGAGCTGGCAGCCGGTCGAGATGCCGCAGTCGAGCAGTTGGTCGAGCTGGTGCGGGGTAACGCCGCGCTCCAGGTCGGCGATCACCTCGCCGCACACCAGCGCCCGCCCGTCGTCGTCGACGTGCACGAACGCCTTCGGCCAGTACCGGTCGTGGTTCCACGCGTTGCAGAAGGCGTGCAGGGTGGGGACGAACTCGATCGGGAAGGTCGGCGCGGCCACCGTGCGGACCTGCAGGATCTCGCCGGCCTCGCCGAGGCGCAGGAACCAGATGAGCGCGTCCTCCCAGCGGCCCAGCAGCCGCCCCTGTTCGTCCACGGAGACGGCGTACCCCCGGGTGTCCAGCACGGCGGCGATCAGCTCGCCGGTCAACGGCCGCAGCGCGCGCGGGTGCCCGGCCAGGGGAGCGTCCGATCCGTCCACGAAACCGGGCGACGCCATCGGGCATCCCTTCTGAGGCGAATAACACAACCGGCGGCGTCATCCGTGCTGCGACACGCGGACACGACCCGGAAAGCGACGATCCGGCGGTTCCCGCCGTTACGGTGACTCTATGGCGGGCCGTACCTCTCAGGCGAGCCGGCGGCGCGGCGCGTCGCCGCGCGGTACCACGAACAGCCGCGCCCGTCAGCCTGCGAAGAAGACCACGAAGGCCGCCCCCCGGCGGCGCACCGCCGCCGCCCGGCCCGGCCCGGCCTTCGGGGTCGGCCGCGCGGTCGGCGCGGTGTGGATGGGGCTCGCGCACGGCGTCGGGTGGGCCGTCCGCGCCGCCGGCCGGCAGGCCGCCTCCGCCCGCGACCTCGACCCGGAGCACCGCCGCGACGGCGCCGGCCTGCTGCTGCTCGGCCTGGCCATCCTCAGCGCGGTGGGCATCTGGTTCTCCGGCGCCGGCCCGGTCGGGGCCCGGCTCGCGGACACCGTCCGGCTCTTCCTCGGCGCGATCTCCGTCGTGGTGCCGGTGCTGCTGTCGATCGGCGCGTGGCGGCTGATGCGCACCCCGGGCGACCCCGAGCACCGGGGGCGGGGCGTGGTCGGCTGGGGGTCCATGCTGGTCGCCACCGCGGCGATGCTGCACATCGGGCAGAACCCGGTCGACGCGGTCCAGCGCGACTACGCCGGGGGCCTGATCGGCGCGGGCGTGGGCAACCTGCTGGAGGCCGCGGTCACCGCCTGGGTGGCCGTGCCGCTGCTGATCCTGTTGCTGGTCTTCGGCCTGCTCGTGGTCACCGCCACCCCGATCAACAAGATCCCCGAGCGGCTCGGGCTGCTGGCCGGCGCCGTGGTCGGCCCGTCGCCGGCCGCCGAGGAGGCCGCGCCGGCCGAGAAGCCGGCCCGCCGCCGCCCGGCCAGGCGCGCCGCGCCGCCGCTGCCCGACCCCGACGACTTCGACGCGGGGTACGACGGCGTCGACCTGCAGGAAACCGTGGTGCTGCCCCGCAAGGCCCCGGCGAAGGTGCCCGCCACCCGCAAGCCCGTCGAGCCGCCGGAGCACTCGCCCGCGCCCACCCGGGCCGAGCAGTTGGCGCTCACCGGGCTGTCCGGCGACTACACGCTGCCGCCGGCCAACATGCTCGGCAGCGGCGCCGCCCCGAAGACCCGGAGCAAGGCCAACGACGAGATCATCGCCGCGCTCACCGGCGTGTTCGACCAGTTCGGGGTGGACGCCGAGGTCACCGGCTTCACCCGGGGCCCGACGGTGACCCGGTACGAGGTCGAGCTGGGCCCGGGCGTCAAGGTCGAGCGGATCACCCAACTCTCCCGCAACATCGCGTACGCCGTGAAGTCGCCGGACGTACGGATCCTCAGCCCGATCCCGGGCAAGAGCGCGGTCGGCGTGGAGATCCCGAACACCGACCCGGAGAACGTGGCGCTCGGCGACGTGCTGCGCTCCCGGGCGGCCACCGGCGACCACCATCCGATGCTGGTCGCCCTCGGCAAGGACATCGAGGGCGGCTTCGTGGTGGCCAACCTCGCGAAGATGCCGCACATCCTCATCGCGGGGGCCACCGGCGCCGGCAAGTCGAGCTGCCTCAACACCCTGCTGGTGTCGATCCTCACCCGGGCCACCCCGGACGAGGTGCGGCTGCTGCTGATCGACCCGAAGCGGGTCGAGATGACGT
The DNA here is from genome assembly GCF_043198215.1 of Micromonospora sp. NPDC048830. Classification (NCBI taxonomy): domain Bacteria; kingdom Bacillati; phylum Actinomycetota; class Actinomycetes; order Micromonosporales; family Micromonosporaceae; genus Micromonospora; species Micromonospora sp. NPDC048830. The sequence goes on along the minus strand of NZ_JBICUP010000007.1, from coordinate 222,304 downwards.
CGTACGAGGGCATCCCGCACCTGGTCACCCCGATCGTGACCAACGCCAAGAAGGCGGCCGACTCGCTGGAGTGGGTCGTCCGCGAGATGGACATGCGCTACGACGACCTCGCCGCCAACGGGGTCCGGCACATCGACGACTTCAACCGCAAGGTGCGCAACGGCGAGATCAAGGCCCCGCCGGGCAGCGAGCGGGAGATGCGGCCGTACCCGTACCTGCTGGTGATCGTGGACGAGCTGGCCGACCTGATGATGGTCGCCCCGCGCGACGTGGAGGACTCGGTCGTCCGGATCACGCAGCTCGCCCGGGCCGCCGGCATCCACCTGGTGCTGGCCACCCAGCGGCCCTCGGTCGACGTGGTCACCGGCCTGATCAAGGCCAACGTGCCGTCCCGGCTGGCGTTCGCCACCTCGTCGCTGGCCGACTCGCGGGTCATCCTCGACCAGCCGGGCGCGGAGAAGCTGCTCGGCCGGGGCGACGGCCTCTTCCTGCCGATGGGCGCGTCGAAGCCGATCCGTATCCAGGGCGCCTGGGTGACCGAGCGCGAGATCGCCGACGTGGTGAAGTTCTGCAAGGACCAGCGCGAGCCGGAGTTCCGCCCGGACGTGCTCGCCCCGGCCAACGACGGCAAGAAGAAGATCGACGAGGACATCGGCGACGACCTCGACCTGCTCGTGCAGGCGGTGGAGCTGGTGGTCACCTCGCAGTTCGGCTCGACCTCGATGCTCCAGCGCAAGCTGCGGGTCGGCTTCGCCAAGGCGGGCCGGCTGATGGACCTGATGGAGACCCGGGGGGTGGTCGGCCCGTCCGAGGGCTCCAAGGCCCGCGACGTGCTGGTCAAGCCGGACGAGTTGGAGGAGGTCCTGGCCGGCCTGCACGGCGGCGAGGACTGACGCACCTTCGTACGCGACGAGGCCCGCCGGTGCTCCGGCGGGCCTCGCGGGTGGGGTCGGGGTCAGGAGTTGAGGATCGCGGCGGTCAGGACGATGCCGATGATCGCGCCGACGACGCTCGCGGCGGCGGCGTACCAGCCGAGCGGCTTGTCGCCCATGACCGCGCCGACGATGCCGAGGACGACGCCGACGATCCCGAAGAGCACCGGCGCCAGGAACACCGCCACGACGGCGAAGACGAAACCGAGGATGGTGCAGATCCGGGCGGCGTTGCCGCGCGGACGGGCGGTGCTGTGCATGTCGGCCATGACGTCCTCCGTGGTGAGAGCCTCGACGGTGCGTTCGGCCGCTCTCTACCCATTACCGTCGGCGACTACGCATACCGCCCGACCGGGAGCATCAGTGGAAGACCTTCAACCCGATGACGCCCGCCACGACCAGCAGCAGGCAGGCGATCCGGGGCAGGCTGGCGGGCTCGTGCAGCGCCAGCATGCCGACTCCGGCGGTGCCGACCGCGCCGATGCCCACCCACACCGCGTATCCCGTGCCGACCGGGATCTCGCGCAACGCGTACGCCAGGCCGGCCATGCTGGCGACAAGGGTGACCGCGAAGACGGCCGAGGGGAGCGGCCGGGTGAACCCGGCGCTGCGGTCGAGGGCGACCGCCCAGGCGGTTTCGAGGAGTCCGGAGACCACCAGCACGATCCAGGCCATGACGTCACCTCTGCGTGAGCGCCCGGACCGCCGGGGCCGGGCGAGTGGGAACCGCTGTCCACGCGGGCGTCTTGGCCTGACCGGGTACGCCCACCCTCGTCCGGGGCGACCCGCCGACCGCTCGCCGAGCGCCTCGGGCCACCGCCGGCGACGGTAGCACGGCGCGGTTGCCGGATCCGGCGGCCGCGGCACCCTGCATGTCGCCGACATGGTGGGGTCCGGGCGGGCAGGAAGGCGCCATGTCGGCGACATAGCGCCGAGCGGCACCCCGGGGCGCCTGGGCCGGATGGCCGTGCGCTCGGGCGGCACCGGTGGGACCCGGTCGGCGACGCCGGTGAGGCCGGCCACCCGGCGTTGACGTGAAGTTCACTTCAAGTAGCAGTATTGCCGTCATGACGTTGCTCATCTCCGACCGGGACGTCGCCGCCGCCCTGGACGCCGCCACCACCGTCGAGGCGATGCGTGACGCCCTGCTGGCCGCCCACGCCGGCCGCCTGGTCGCGCCGCCCCGGGCGTCCGCCGCGCTGGGCGGGGGCCGGATGGTCCTCACCGCCGGGCACCTCACCGGCGAGTGGTACGGCTACCGCTCGTACGACACGTTCGGGCGCCCGGACGCCGAGCAGCTGGTCGTCCTGCACGACGGGCGGACCGGCGCGGTGCGGGCGGTCGCCGTCGGCGAGGAACTGGGCTCCCGGCGCACCGGCGGGCTGGGCGGCGTGGCCCTGGCGGCCCTGGCCCGCCCCGACGCGGCGACGCTCGGCGTGATCGGCTCCGGCGCCCAGGCGTGGACGCAGGTCTGGGCCGCCGCGGCGGTGCGCCCGCTGCGGGAGGTGACCGTGCACAGCCGCTCGGCCGCCCGACGGGAGGCGTTCGCCGCCCGGGTCCGCGCCGAGCTGGGCGTGCCGGCCCGGGCCGTGGACACCGCGCGGGCCGCCGCGGCCGGCCGCGACGTCGTGGTGCTCGCCACCACCAGCCCCACGCCGGTGCTGGCGGCCGCCGACCTCGCCCCGGGCGCGCACGTCAACGCCGTCGGCTTCAAGCAGGTCGACCGGCACGAGTTCGGCCCCGACCTGCTGGACCGGGCGGAGGTCCTGGTCACCGACTCGCCGGCCCAGGCCGCCGCGTACGACCCGCCGATGCTCGCCGCGCTGCCGCCGTACGCCGACCGGCTGCGCGACCTGGGCGCGGTGCTGGCCGGCGCGGTCCCCGGCCGTACCCGGGCCGACCAGGTGTCGGTCTTCTGCTCCACCGGCCTGGCCGGCACGGAGGTCTTCCTGCTCGACCGCCTGGTCCGGGTCGCCGCCGCCCGGCGCTGACCGCCGCGGCCCCGGACCCGATGCCCGCCTGGCCGTGCGTAGCGGCGCGCGGCCCCGACCGCCGCGGCCCCGACCCGGCGACCGTTCGGCCGCTGCTGACCGCCGCCGCCCCGACCCGGCCGACCGCCTGTCCGGCGGGCGGCGGCGCGCGGGCGCGGCGGGTGACGCCGCCACCGCCGTTGCGGGATGCCGCCGCCGCGCCCGGTACCCTCGGAGGGTGTCTGCCACCCCCGCTTCCGACAACTCCAGCTCGGCGCGTCTGGCGCCGCGCCGCGACCTGGAGCCGTCGCCCGCCGCCGGCGGCCGCCGCGTCGCCCTGCTGACCCTGGGCTGCGCCCGTAACGAGGTCGACTCGGAGGAGCTGGCCGCGCGGCTGCACGCCGACGGCTGGCAGGTGACCACCGACGGCGAGGGCGCCGACGTGGTGGTCGTCAACACCTGCGGGTTCGTGGAGAAGGCCAAGCAGGACTCGATCCAGACGCTGCTCGCCGCCGCCGACACCGGCGCCAAGGTGGTCGCCGCCGGCTGCATGGCCGAGCGCTACGGCCGGGAGCTGGCCGACAGCCTGCCCGAGGCGCAGGCCGTGCTGAGCTTCGACGACTACCCGGACATCTCGGCCCGGCTGGGCGCCGTCGCCGCCGGCGAGGCGTTCGTCGCGCACACCCCGCGCGACCGGCGGGAGCTGCTGCCGCTGACGCCGGTCGCCCGTCGGGACAGCGCCGTGTCGCTGCCCGGCCACGGCACCGCGCGGCCGGCCGCCGAGGCCGACGAGCACACCCCCGCCCACCTGCGTCAGGTGCTGCGGCGCCGGCTCGACACCGGCCCGGTGGCGTCGCTCAAGCTGGCCAGCGGCTGCGACCGGCGCTGCTCCTTCTGCGCGATCCCCGCCTTCCGCGGCGCCTTCGTCTCCCGTACGCCGGACGAGCTGCTCGCCGAGGCGGAGTGGCTGGCCAAGACCGGCGTCCGTGAGCTGGTGCTGGTCAGCGAGAACTCCACCTCGTACGGCAAGGACCTGGGCGACCCCCGGGCGCTGGAGAAGCTGCTGCCCCAGCTCGCCGCGATCGACGGCATCGTCCGGGTGCGGGCCAGCTACCTCCAGCCGGCCGAGACGCGGCCCGGCCTGGTCGAGGTGATCGCCACCACGCCCGGCGTCGCGCCGTACTTCGACCTGTCGTTCCAGCACTCCAGCGAGGCGGTGCTGCGCCGGATGCGCCGCTTCGGCTCCACGGACCGCTTCCTGGAGCTGCTGGACTCCGCCCGCGCCCTCGCCCCGGAGGCCGGCGCGCGGAGCAACTTCATCGTCGGTTTCCCCGGCGAGACCCGCGCCGACGTCGACGAGCTGGTCCGCTTCCTCACCGAGGCCCGACTCGACGCGATCGGCGTGTTCGACTACAGCGACGAGGACGGCACCGAGGCGGCCGACCTGCCCGGCAAGGTATCCGCCGCCACCGTCAAGCGCCGGTACGACAAGGTCAGCGCGCTCGCCGACGAGCTGTGCTCGCAGCGGGCCGAGGAGCGGCTCGGCTCGACGGTCGAGGTGCTGGTCGACACGGTCGACGACGGCGTGGTCGAGGGGCGGGCGGCCCACCAGGCCCCCGAGGTCGACGGCTCGACGACCCTGGTCGCCCCGGCCGGCGGCGGGGTGGATCTGGCCGCGCTGCGCCCCGGCGATCTGGTCCGCGCCACGGTCACCGCCACCGAAGGGGTGGATCTGATCGCGGTCCCGGATGAGATGATCTCGGCCGCGTCCGGCGCGACGCGGTGACGGTGGGCTCTGAGCGGGCGGGGGAAGCGCGTGGTGCGGTGCCAGGTTCGCCACGGCGGGCCGACGAGGGCACGGGCGTGACCGGGGCGGCGGAGCCGACGCCGGCCCCGGTGGCCGCCCAGGTGCCGGTGCTCAACGCGGCCAACGCGCTGACCCTGCTGCGGCTGGTGCTCGTACCGGTCTTCGCGGCCTCGGTGGTCGTCTCCGCGATGACCCACGCCGGCTGGCGGACCGCCGCCTGCCTGATCTTCGCGGTGGCGTCGGCCACCGACCTCGTCGACGGTTGGATCGCCCGCCGGTTCGGCCTGGTGACCTCCGTCGGCAAGGTCGCCGATCCGATCGCCGACAAGGCGCTCACCGGCGCCGCCCTGCTGCTGCTGTCCTGGTACGACCGGCTGCCCTGGTGGGTGACGGCGGTGATCCTCGTCCGCGAGCTGGGCATCACGGCCCTGCGGTTCTGGGTGATCCGGCACGGGGTGATCGCCGCCAGCCGGGGCGGGAAGGTCAAGACGGCGCTGCAGATCCTGGCCATCGCCTGGTACCTGTGGCCGATGCCGGCCGCCCTGGCCGTCGTGGGCCCCTGGATCATGGCCGCCGCGGTGGCCGTGACGGTCGTCACCGGCTTCGACTACGTCGCCCAGGCCCTCCGCCTCCGCCGCAGGCCGTGATCTCGCCGGCAGGATGAGTAGGGCCCGCGGGCGCGGGGAAGGGATCGCGGCATGGACACGGAGACGGACGCGAACGGGCGGCGGCCGGTCGGCAACCCGGCCGCCGGGGTGGTGCACACCCTCGCCGAGCGGCGCGAGACGCTGGCCACCGTGGAGTCGCTCACCGGCGGCCTGCTCTCGGCCGCGGTGGTGGAGATCGCCGGGGTGAGCGGCGTCTACCGGGGCGGCCTGGTCGTCTACGCCACCGAGCTGAAGTCGGAGCTGGCCGGCGTACCGGCGGACCTGCTGGCCGACCGCGGGCCGGTCGACCCGGACGTGGCGCTCGCCCTGGCCGAGGGTGGGCGGCGGCGCTGCGGCGCGGACTGGGGGCTGGCCACCACGGGGGTGGCGGGGCCGCAGCCGCAGGACGGCAAGCCCGTCGGGCTGGTCTACGTCGCCGTGGCCGGGCCGGGCGGCGCCGAGGTCCGCCGGCTCGACCTCGACGGCGGCCGGGACCACATCCGCTCCGCGGCGGTGATCGAGGCGTTCCGACTGCTCACCGAGCGGATCGGCGCCGCGGATGCTCTGCCGGCGCCCGGCCCCGGGGCGGCCGCCGAGGGCGGCGCGGAGCCGGCCGGGACGGGACGGCGCTGAGCGGGCCCGGCCAGAAGGGCGGGCGGGGTGGGATGTCACGAAGCCCGGCAACGGGTACGGTTGCGGGAAGGTTCCGACGCGTGACGTCGACCGGCGCGGTCCGCCGCGCCCGGCGCGACGGCGGCGGCGGAGAGGTGAGACCCGTCAGGGGAGGTGCGATGGTCCTGCTACGCCGGGTGATCGGTGACGCATTGCGGGCGCGCCGGCAGGGGCAGCAGCGCACCCTGCGCGAGGTCTCCTCCGCGGCGAACGTCAGCCTGGGCTACCTGTCCGAGATCGAGCGCGGCCAGAAGGAGCCCTCCAGCGAGCTGCTGGCCGCCATCTGCGACGCCCTCGGCGCCCGCCTCTCCGAGCTGCTGCGCGAGGTCAGCGACACGGTCGCGCTCGCCGAGCAGATGCCCGGGGTGCTGGTGCCGGTGCAGGGCGAGCCGGCGGAGTCCGCCGCGTCGGGCCCCGTCGCCCGCGCGGCCGTGCCCAAGCCGGCCAACCGGGGCGTCCGCCAGGTCACCTCCGGCAACGGCCCGGTGGTCACCGTGCACCAGGAATCGACGCTGAAGGCCACCCTGCGCAGCAAGCGGGTCCGGCCCAGCGACCGCGACGTCGTCTGCGCCGCCTGACGGTCGCCGCGTTCCCCCTCCCGACCCGCGCCGGCCGGCGTACGAGGCCGTGGCCGGGGTCTTCCGGGCCGCGTACTGTTGATCAGACGATGGCGCTCGGCGCCGCGCGGCGTACGGACGCCGGAGTGGCGCCCGGCTGCGACGATGGGATCACTGCCGCGCGACCGCCCGCCGGACCGCCCGGCATCGGGGGCGGCGCGACTAGCTGAGGGGATACCGCGGAGATGGCGAACCCGTTCGTCAAGGGCTGGAAATACCTGATGGCGCTGTTCGGGGCCCGGATCGACGAGCACGCCGACCCGAAGGTCCAGATCCAGCAGGCCATCGAGGAGGCGCAGCGCCAGCACCAGACCCTCGTCCAGCAGGCGGCGGCCGTGATCGGCAACCAGCGCCAGCTGGAGATGAAGCTGTCCCGCCAGATGTCCGAGGTCGAGCGGCTCCAGGGCAACGCCCGGCAGGCCCTGGTCCTCGCCGACCAGGCCCGGGCCCGGGGCGACGAGGCGGAGGCCGGCCGGTACGAGCAGTCGGCCCAGGTGCTGGCCACCCAGCTCGTCGCCGCCGAGCAGGCCGCCGAGGACCTGAAGACCCTGCACGACCAGGCGCTCGGCGCCGCCGCCCAGGCCCGCCGGGCCGTGGAGAACAACTCGATGATCCTCCAGCAGAAGCTGGCCGAGCGCACCAAGCTGCTCAGCCAGCTGGAGCAGGCCAAGATGCAGGAGAGCGTGGCCCGCTCGCTGGAGTCGATGTCGGCGCTCACCGCCCCCGGCACCACCCCCTCGCTCGACGAGGTGCGGGACCGGATCGAGAAGCGCTACGCCACCGCGATGGGCCGGGCCGAGCTGGCCGGCAACTCCGTCGAGGGCCGGATGCTGGAGATCCAGAAGGCGGCCCTGGACTCGGCCGGCTCGTCCCGGCTGGAGCAGATCCGGGCGAGCATGGCCGGCGAGCAGCTCGCCGGCCGGCAGGACCGCCCGGCCGTGCCGCAGGGCCAGCCCGCGCCGGCCGCCGACCCGGCCGCCGCGGCCCGGCTCGACCAGCTCCGGGCCAGCCTGGGCCAGGAGCGCCCGACCGGGGACACCAGCGCCGCCGGCTGAGCGGCCGCAGACAGGAGGCAGGGGTGGCGGACGAGCGGGCACGACACTTCCGTCGGCTGCGCCGGCTGCGGCGCTCCGCCCGTCGGTGGAGCGTCCTCGCGGGCGGGTTGACCGGCACGGCCGCGGTGCTGACCCCGTACGCGGGGCTCGGGCTGCCGGACGCGGCCTGGGCCGGCGCCGCGGGCAGCACTCTGGTGCTGGCCGCCTGGCGCTGGGTGGACCTGCGCGCCCTCGCCGCCCGCCCCGCGCCCCCGGCGCTGGACCCGGCCGAGGCCGCCGCCCGGTCCCGGGCCCGCCTCGTCGCCGCCGTCGAGCGGCTCCCGGCCGGCCCCGGGGTGCTGGCCGAGGTACGCCGGGCCCGGTCCCGGCTGGCCCTGCGCGGCACCGGCGCGGCCGAGCCGTGGGCCCGGCTGGACCGGGCCGCCCTCACCCTCGGCGGGATGGCCGGCCGGCTGGGCGGGCCGGCCGAGCCGGCCGTGCGGGAGGCCACCGACGCCGACCGGTCCCTGCGCGAGCTGGCCGAGCGCGTGGCCAGCGTCGAGCGGGCCCTGCGGCTCGCCCCGGCCGACGCCCGCGCCCCCCTCGCCGAGGCGCACCGCGAGCTGGCCGCCCAACTGGAGGGCGGGGTGGCCGCGTACGAGCGGCTGGTGGTCGCCGCCGCCGGGTACCTGGCCGAGGACGCCCGCCCCAGCGGCGAGCACGTCGCCGCGACCCGGCTCGCGGAGGCCACCGACCTGCTGCACGGGGTGGCCTCGGCGCTGGCCGAGCTGCGCGCCGTCGGGGATCCGCTGCGCGCGCCCACCCGCTGAAGTCGCCCGCCGCGGTCACCGGCACTCCGCTCAGTCCGGGGTGGTCACGGTCACCGCCCGCCCGTACGCCGAGGTGCCGACGACGTTGAACGCCCGTACCCGGTAGTGGTACGTCACGCCTCGGACCAGCCCGGTGTTGGTGAACCCGCGCCCGCGCACCGTGAACGTGGCGACCTCCCGGGCGAACGCCGGGTCGAGGGCGCGCTGCACCACGAACCCGGAGCCGGGGCCGCCCGGGGCGTCCGCCGCCCACGTCAGCGCCACGGTCGCGGTGTCCGGGCCGGGTGCGCCCGCCGTGGCGGCCAGGGCCGTCGGCGGGGCCGGCCGGGGCGGGGTGGTCACGGAGGCGACTGTCGACCACGGTGACGCCGCCCCCAGGTACGTCGTGCGCACCCGGTAGTAGTACGTGGTGTCCGGCGCGACCACGGCGTCCAGGTGCTGCTCGTGCACCCCGACGGCGGTGGTGGCCGGTCCGCTGGTGAACGTCGGGTTGGTGGCCCGCTGCACGTCCACGCCGGTGGCGAAGGAGCGGTTGGCCCAGCGCAGCCCCACCCGCAGCGGCGCGGTCGGCGGGATCACGGCGGCCAACCCGTGCGGTGCGGCCAGCCGCACCGCCGCGGGCACCCCGTTGGACCAGGCGGAGCAGCCCACCTCGTTCTCCGCCCGGATCCGATAGTGGTACGTCACCCCGGGGGTGACGCTCGCGTCGGTGTGGCGGGTCGCCGCGGCGGCCACGGTGATCGTGGTGACCCCCTCGGTGAACGCGGGGTCGGTGGCCCGTTGCAGCAGGTGGCTGGCCGCCGGCGGGCGTCCGCCGCCGCCGGTCCAGGTCAGCGCGATGGCCGGCAGGACGGTCGCCGAGCCGGGTACGGGCGTGGCGGTCAGCCCGGTCGGGGCCTTCGGGGCGACCCGCAGCACCAGCGGCCGGCTCATGCCCTGGTCCCGGTGGCCGCCGAGCTGGCTGTGCCAGCGGTACTCCCACCCCATGTTGACCAGCTGGTTGACCACCGACGCGGGCCGACCGTCGACGGGGCTCACCGTGGTCGAGCCGATCCGGGCGCCGGCCGGCCGGGTCGGGTCCAGCAGCCGGACGTTGTCGCCGAGCTTGAACGGCAGGACGGGCGCGACGGGCCGCAGCGCGACGATCACGTCCTCCCGGGGGTTGACCCGGACCGTCTCCTTCCAGCCCAGCTCGTTCGGCTCCGGCGGGCGGATGCGGCCGTCCCAGCCGACCCGGTTGACCACCTGCACGTCGCAGCCGCCCACGTGCACCGGGTGGGTCTGCCGGGCGTTGCCGCTGATCCGCCAGAGCTGCGTGCCGTCGGCCGGCGCGCCGACCGGCACCGACTCGTCGGCGACCACCAGGGTCTCGGTGGCCGGGTCGACCGGGCCGAGCGGCAGCGTGGCCGGGCCGAGGGGCCCCGCGTGCGGGTGGGCGACGCCGAGCCGGCCGGCGACCCGCCCGTACGCCGGCTCGAAGACCTGCTGCACCGCCTTGACGTGCAGCGGCAGGGTCACCGGGGCGGTCGCCCCGGCCGGGGTGAAGGTGACCGTCGTGGCGTGCGCCGGCACCAGCGTCTCCCGGGCCGTGCGGGTGCCGAACGCCCGGTCGTACGCCGGCTGGGGCACGATCGGCGGGCGCTGGCTGGCCGCGTACGCGCCGGGCAGCCGCTCGGCGAGCCGGTCCACGTCGTACGGCTCGGCCGGCTCGCCGGCGACCCGGAACTGCAGCAAAGTGCGGGTGTTCGGCCCGTACCCGGGCAGCGTGCCGGGCAACCCGCCGACGCCGGTGCGGTCCGGCGCCCCGGTGTGCTGGTCGTACCGGGTGTCGAAGCGGGGCAGCGGGGCGGGACAGTCGTTGTACAGGATGAGCGTGGCCCCGGGCGGCACGGCCGAGAAGTCGACGACCACGTCGGCCCGCTCACCGGGGGCGAGCAGCAGGGCGTGCCCGTCGACGTTGAGCACGGTCGGGTCCTGCCGGTCGTACCGGTAGCCCACCGGGCGGCTCGGCAGCACCACGGGCGCCGGCAGCAGCCCGCACTCGTTGCCCACCTGCACGAACGCCGGCCCGGCGGCGCGGGGGTCGGGCACCCCGCCGTCCCGGCCGTCGGCCGGCCAGCCGGGGGGCCGGTCGGGGGAGCGGACGGCGTCCACCATGGGCACCTCGCCCGCGTCGGCGTCGCGCAGCCCGCCGTCCGGATCCCACATCGGCCCGTCGGAGCGGGCCCGGTAGAGCTGGAGGTTGAGGCTGCGGTCCGCGCAGGCGTTCAGGATCCGGAACCGGTACGCCTTCGGCGCCACCGTCAGGTACGGGTACGCGACGCCGTTGACCAGCGGCGTGTCCCCGTACGCCTCGGGCACCGCCGACGGGTGCGGCACGCCCGGCCGCAGCGGCGGCTCGTCGGGCGCGGCGACCGGGTCGTGGTACGGGTTCGGCACCGGGGTGGGTCCCGCCACCGCCTCGTCGGTCAGCGGGGCACGCGCCCACGGGCCGTAGTCCCAGCGGCCGGTCGGGTTGGTGCCCGCCGGCCGGTACGGGTTCTGCCGCGGCTGGTACACGTGCGGGTGCCACAGGCTGCCGAGGGCTCCCCACCGGTCCCGGTCCCAGGTCGGGTCCTGGGCGGCGAGCTGGGTGTCGTCCGGCACGAACGTCTTGTCCTCGACGACCAGCGGCAGCTGCTCGGCGGGGAGCACCCCGTCGGCGACGAGCTGTTCCTCGGCCGGGTCGGTGAGCAGGTAGAGCGCGAGCTGACCGGAGTGGACGGTCAGCCGGGACAGGCCGAGCGTGTTGTCGTGCAGCCACATCAGCCGGCCGCTCTGCTCGTTCGGGTAGTACAGCGTGGTCGCTCCGGGCCCCGGACGCGGCATGTCCGGGACGTGGGTCAGCCCCACCCCCGCCGGGTACGGGGTGATCTCCTGCGGCGGGGTGACCCACTGCCAGGGGCTGCCGGCGCTCGTCCAGCCGGTCTGCCCGCCGTACAGGTGCAGGACCGCCCGGTTCTGCGGGTACGGCGCCGGGCCGTCCAGCGGGCCGGTGCCGGCCCCGTCCACGGTCGGGTCGACCGGTAGGAACAGGTCGCCCGCCCGGCCGGTGGGCAGCTGGTTGATGAACTTGATCCGCACCGGCCGCCCGCGCCGGGCCATGATCACCGGTCCCAGGTGGTACGGCCGTTCCGGCGGGCGCACGGTGTTGTGCCCGGAGTCGTCGGTGCCGAGATTGAGCTGCCGGTAGCCGCGTAGCCGGGTCGCCGGCAGGTCCCGGTGCAGGCGCTGGGCGTACTCCTGGAGGCCGATCTCGTAGTAGTCGCAGCCCGGCCAGGTGATCGTGTCCGGCACCGCCACCGGCAGGTACCCGCCGAGGTCGGTGCGGCCGGCCTCGCCGGGCAGCGGGAGCGCGTCGACGAACTTGCGGATGCCGGTGCCGGGGACGACCCCGCCCCGCCCGTCCGGCACGGGCAGCGGGCTGCTGGCGAAGTTGGGCACCGGGCCGAAGCAGCGCGGAACCTCGGCCGGGTCCAGGGTCGCCGCGTCGGTGGCGTCCCCGGCGGTCCGGGTGGCGTCCCCGGCGGTCCGGGTGGCGTCCCCGGCGGTCCGGGCGGCGTCCCCGGCGGTCCGGGCGGCGTCCCCGGCGGTCCGGGCGGTCGGCACCGTCGGTACCGCCTCCCGGCTGGCGCGGAGGACACGCTCCGTCCAGCTGGAGCGCAGTCTGCGGAACAGGACCATGGCCCTCCCCCCGGGTCGGGGCGCTCCGGCCGCTGTCCGAGGTGGGAACGGCCGGCCGCGCCCGGCGGGCTGCGACGATCGGTGAGCACTCAACCGCAGCATGCGACGCCGGACGGGTGGTTAGGAATTACCCAATCGTCCCATTCTGGACCTGCTCGTGTCCGATGTCCGACGCCACCGCTTCGGGCCACGCCGCCAGGCCAGCCCCAGTCGCTGCGCCCGCCGCCCCACGGTGTCGAATCGAGCCGCTCTCGATGTCCCGCGATCCGGTCCACGCCGGCACCCGGCGTAACGGTAGGCGGCATTGTCACGGACGGTGGCAACCGTGCGGGGTGGGCGAAGCTTGTTTGCCTCCTTTGCTCTGCACCCGCCGAGGCAACCCCGGCGTGACCAGGTCCGACTGCAGTGGACCTGCCGTGGGCGGCCACGGCCGCCACTACTCAGCGTCCTTGTTGCGTGGATGGGTGCAGAGCAAAGTGGCTACGACTTGTCCTTGCGGCCGGGCGAGCGGTGACGCGGGGTGACGGCGGCCCGGGCGAGGACATCACGACGGACAGCGCGCGTGGGCGTCCGGACGTGCCGGACAGCAGTTCGTCAGGTCGGGCCGGGGCCTGGCCGGGGGCGTGGCCTCGCCGGGGCGGGGCGGGCCGGGCGGTCAGGGTCGGGTCCGGGGGCGGGCCGGGTGGGCAGGGCGGGTCAGGACGGCGGGGCGGGTTGGCAGACCGGGCACCAGTAGGTCACCCGATCGCCCAACTCCTCCTTGCGGATCGCCGTGCCGCACCGGCGGCACGGCTGCGCCCGCCGGCCGTACACGTAGCTGGTCTGCCCGCGGTGCAGCGACCCCGTGGTGCTCTGCGCCCACCGCCCCCGGTTCGCGGCCAGCAGTCTCTGCGCGAGGGCGACCGTGCCGGCCAGGTCCGGTACCGCGCCGACCGGGGTCCACGGTGAGATCCCGCGCAGGAAGAGCACCTCGCACTTGTACAGGTTGCCCACGCCGGCCAGGTTGCGCTGGTCGAGCAGTGCCTCACCGATCGGCGCCCGGGGGTGGGCGGCGAGCCGCCGGACCACCTCGGCCGGGTCCCAGTCGGCGCCGAGCAGGTCCGGCCCGAGGTGCCCGACCAGCGTGTGCTCCTCGGCCGTCGGCACCAGGGCCAGCTCGTGCAGGTGGTAGCCCACGGCGACCGCGCCGGCGGTGCGCAGCACCGCCCGGATCAGGTGCGCCGGCCGGGCGGCCCAGCGCTCGCCCGGGGCGTACGCGCGCCAGGCGCCGTCCATGCGCAGGTGCGAGTGCAGCGTCCAGTCGGTGACGCCGGCGGGGCCGACCGGTCCCGGAGCGGCCAGCCGGAGCAGCAGGTGCTTGCCCCGGCTGGCCGACGCCCGGACCGTCCAGCCCGTCAGGTCGGTGGCGGCCAGCCGCGGCACCCGGAAGTCCGAGCCGGTCAGCCGGGCCCCGCCGAGGGCGCGCTCCAGCACGCGGGCGGTGTTCCAGACGGTGTCGCCTTCGGGCACCCCGTCATTGTCTCCCCGAACGTGGACCGGCTGCCCGGGTCAGGGGCGCTCCTCGGGGCGCGGCGGGCGCACCATGTCCTGGTAGCGGGGGTGGCTGGCGCCGTAGATCGCGAAGTTGAGCCGGGCGTGGGACAGGCTCAGGTCGCCGTTCGGGCCGCCCCGGACCACGTCGGCGTCGGCGTCGCCCTGGCCGTCGTCAGTCCAGAAACATACCGGGCATGTGCCGCCGCCGGTCAGGTAGAGGCAACAGGGGCAGGCCGAGGGAACCCATTGATCACCCACCTGGTCAAGCATTCCACAATCAACCGGACGGCAGCAGCCCGGCCCGGTGGCCGGTCCGGACCGGCCGGAAGGATCAGCCGAGCGCCGTGACCGGCACGAGGTCGCCCGGGGCCACCGCGAGCACGTCTGCGGCCCGGCCTCCGTTCACCGCCACGGCGACCAGGCCGGCGGAGTCGACGTACACGACCAGCTCGCCGGGCGGCGCGTCGCCGAACGTCCGCCCGTGCGCCGCCGGCCGCCCCGCTGCCGAGAGTCGGCCCGGCAGCGGCGCCAGCAGGCTCCCGGGCGCCGCGAGCTGTACGTTGCCGAAGTGGTCGACGGTCAGCACCTCGGCGGCGAAGCCGTCGGCGGTGGCCCGCACCACCGGCTCGGGGAGCCGGACCAGCGTGGCGGGGTCGACGGCCGGACCGGCGTCGGCCAGCGGCGCGCCGAGGGCCAGCCGGGCCGCCACCGGGGCGAACACGTCGCGGCCGTGGAAGGTGCGGGACACCTCCGTCGCCAGCCACCGCGGGTTGGTCAGCTCCACGGCATCGGTGACCCCGCCCAGCGCGGCGGCGGCGTCCAGCAGCAGCCCGTTGTCCGGCCCGACCAGCACGCCGCCCGGGGCGGCCACGGCGATCCCGCGCCGGCTGGTGCCGACCCCGGGGTCCACCACCGCGACGTGTACGCCCGTCGGCAGGTACGGCACGGCCTGGGCGAGCACCGCCGCGCCCCGGCGTACGTCGGCCGGCGGGACCAGGTGGGTCACGTCGATCACCCGCGCGTCCGGCGCGATGCGGCCGATCACCCCGTGGCAGGCCGCCACGAACCCGTCGGTGAGTCCGTAGTCCGTCGTCAACGAGATCCACGCGGTGGCACCCATGCCGGGCACCCTAGTCGCCCGGCCGGCGCCCCGCTGCGGGCCCTGGCCCGGCCGCCGGGACCAGGGCGCCCAGCGACAACAGGCCGCCCCACCAGACGCCCGCCGCGTCGACGTCGAGCTGACCGAGGCGGGCCGGGCCGCCTGGCGCGCCGGCGGCGCGGTGCCGACGCCGCCGGCGGGCCGTCAGCCGCGCAGGCGCAGGCCGCGGGGCGTCGGCCGGAAGCCGGCGGCGGTCAGCGCGTCGCGCAGCGGCGAGGAGGCGACCGCCTCCCCGTCGGCCCGCTCCACCGACATCGCGCCGAGCGCGCCGGAGTGCACCGCGTCGGCGAGGGCCTTGCCGGCCGCGGCGAGGGCGTCGGGGTCGGCGGTGAACGACAGGATCGTCCGCCCGCCCCGCTCGACGTAGAGCACCAGGTCGCCGCCGGCCAGCACCACCAGGGCACCCGCCTTGCGGCCGGCCCGGTGCCCGCTCGCTGGGGCGGCCCCGTCGCCGGAGTCGACCGCCCGCTCCGGCCAGGGCAGCGCGGCCCCGTACGGGTTGGCGGGGTCGGTGGCGGCGAGCACCACCGGCGCCGCGCCCCGGCCCCGGCCGCCCTCGGCGGGGTCGGCGAGGGCGCGGAGGCGGTCCACCGCCCCAGGCACCGCGAACTGGGCCGCGCCCAGCCCCTCGACGAAGTAGCCGCGCCGGGCCGCGCCGCGCTCCTCCAGCGCGGACAGCACCGGGTAGACGGCGGCGAACCCGCCGCTCACCTGCTCGGCCGCGACCGCGCCCCGGGTCACCACCCCGTGCCGCTCCAGCAGCACGTCGGCGAGCGCGGCGGCCCGCCGGGTCGGGTCGAGGTCGCGCTCCGGCAGCCGGGACCAGCGGCCGGCCACGGTGGGCGGGCCGCTGCGACTGGGCAGCGCGACGCGGCCGGGGCGGCGGTAGCGGGTACGCGGCGCGGACGGCCGGGACCGGTGCGCCCCGCCGCCGCCGAGCGCCGCGCGCAGCGGGGCGAGGGTGTCGTTGGTGAGGTGGCCGGCCCAGACGAGGTCCCAGATCGCGGCGGCGAGGGCGGCGTCGTCGGTCGAGGCGACCCGGTCGGACAGCGACCGGAAGAACAGCGCCTGCCCGTCGGCGAGCGCGTCGAGCACGGCCTCGTGCAGCGGGGTGCGGGCGAGCGCGTCGTCCGGCGGGGGAAGCAGCAGCGGCGCCGCGTCCGCGTACGCGAGGGTGACCCAGCCGTCCCCGCCGGAGATCGCCCCGGACCCGGCCCACACCACCTCGCCGCTGGCGCACAGCTCGTCGAGCTGGGCGGGGGAGTAGTCGGCGACCCGGCCGGGCAGCACGAGGCGTTCCAGCGCGGACGCCGGCACGGCCGCGCCCTGCAACTGCTCGACGGCGGCGGCCAGCGCCTCCACGCCCCGGGCCGACGAGCCGACCTGCTGCCAGCGGGGCAGGAACGCCGCCAGGGCCCGGGGCGGCACGGGCTCGATCTCCCGCCGCAGCGCGGCCAGGGACCGGCGGCGCAGCAGCCGCAGCACCTCGGCGTCGCACCACTGGGCGCCCACCGTGTCGGGGGCGAACTCGCCGGACACGACCCGCCCGGCGGCGGCGAGCCGGCGCAGCGCCTGCTCGACGACGGCCACCCCGAGGCCGAACCGGGCGGCGCAGGTGGCGGCGGCGAACGGGCCGTGGGTACGGGCGTACCGGGCGACCAGGTCGCCGAGCGGGTCGGCCACCGGCGCCAGGTACGCCTCGGCCACCCCGACGGGCAGCGCCACGCCGAGCGCGTCACGCAGCCGGGCGGCGTCCTCCACGACGACCCAGCGCTCCTCGCCGGCGACGCGCACCCGCAGCACCCGCCGGGCGGCCTCCAGTTCGGTAAGCCAGCCGACTGGCGCGCCGCGCTCGGCCAGCTCGGCCTCCGACAGGTCGCCGAGCGTGCGCAGCAGCTCGATCACGTCCTCGGCGTCGCGGGGGCGGCGCTGCTCGGTGAGCCAGCGCAGCTGCCGCTCGGTCTCGGCCAGCACGGCCGGATCGAGCAGCTCGCGCAGGTCGACCCGGCCCAGCAGCTCGCCGAGCAGTGCCGAGTCCAGCGCCAGGGCGGCGGCCCGCCGCTCCGCGAGGGGCGCGTCGCCCTCGTACAGGAACGCGCCGACGTACCCGAACAGCAGCGAACGGGCGAACGGCGACGGGCGGTCGGTCTCCACCTCGACCAGGCGCACCCGACGGGCGGCCAGGTCGCGCATCAGGCCGGCGAGCGCGGGCTGGTCGAAGACGTCCTGGAGGCACTCCCGGGCGGCCTCCAGGGTGACCGGAAAGTCGGCGTACTCGCGGGCGACGTCGAGCAGTTGGGCGGCCCGCTGACGCTGCTGCCACAGCGGCTGGCGGCGGCGCGGGTCGCGGCGGGGCAGCAGCAGGGACCGGGCCGCGCACTCGCGGAACCGGGCGGCGAACAGCGCGGACGTGCCGACCGACTCCTCGACCAGCTGGGCGATCTCGTCGGGGTCGAAGGCGATCACGTCGGCGCCGGGCGGCTCCTCGGCGGTGTCCGGCAGCCGCACCACGATGCCGTCGTCGGAGGGCATCACCTGGGCGTCCACGCCGTACCGCTCGGCGAGCCGCCGGCCGATCGCCAGCGCCCAGGGGGCGTTCACCCGGGCGCCGAGCACCGAGTGCACGGCGAGCCGCCAGTCGCCCAGCTCGTCGCGGAACCGCTCCACCACCACCGTCCGGTCGTCCGGCAGGGACCGGGTCGCGGCCTGCTGCTCCCGCAGGTACGCCATCAGGTTGCCGGCGGCCCAGTCGTCCAGCCCGCCGGCGCGCAGCGCGGCGACCGCCGCCTCGTCGCCCTGGCGGAGCAGGCCGCGCACCCGCGCGCCGATGGCCCGGCCCAGCTCCACCGGCCGGCCGGGCTGGTCGCCCTTCCAGAACGGCATCCGGGCGGCCTGGCCGGGGGCGGGAGACACCAGCACCCGGTCGGGGGTGATGTCCTCGATCCGCCACGACGACGAGCCGAGCAGGAAGACGTCGCCGACCCGGGACTCGTAGACCATCTCCTCGTCCAGCTCGCCGACCCGGGCGGCCCGCTCCGCGCCGGCCAGGAAGACGCCGAACAGGCCCCGGTCGGGGATGGTGCCGCCGCTGGTCACCGCGAGCCGTTGGGCGCCGGGGCGGCCGGTGAGCACGTCGGCGGCGCGGTCCCAGACCAGCCGGGGGCGCAGCTCGGCGAACGCGGTCGACGGGTACCGGCCGGAGAGCATGTCCAGCACGGCGTGCAGGGCGGAGTCGGGCAGCTCGGCGAACGGCGCGGCCCGGCGCACCACGGCGGCCAGGTCGCCGACCCGCCACGGCTCCAGCGCGACCATGGCGACGACCTGCTGGGCGAGCACGTCGAGCGGGTTGCGCGGGTGGCGCAGCTCCTCGATGGCGCCGTCGGCCATCCGCTCGGCGACGACCGCGCAGGAGAGCAGGTCGCCCCGGTGCTTGGGGAAGACCACCCCCCGGGAGACGGCGCCCACCTGGTGCCCGGCGCGCCCGACGCGTTGCAGACCGGCGGCGACGCTGGGCGGCGCCTCGATCTGCACCACCAGGTCGACCGCGCCCATGTCGATGCCCAGCTCCAGGCTGGAGGTGGCCACCACGGCGGGCAGTTGCCCCGACTTCAGTGCCTCCTCGATGTGCCGGCGCTCCTCCCGGGACACGCTGCCGTGGTGCGCGCGGGCGATCACCGGTGGCGCGCCGGCCGTCGCGCCGGACTGGGCCATCACCTCGGCCGGCGGCCGGGCCGGGGCCGGGGGGCGCTCCCCGGCCAGCTCCTCGGCGGCCAGCTCGTTGAGCCGGGCGCACAGCCGCTCGGCGCCGCGCCGGGAGTTGGTGAAGACGATGGTCGAGCGGTGGGCCCGGACGAGCGAGAAGACCCGCTCCTCGACCGCCGGCCAGATCGAGGCCCGGCGGGGGCCGTCGAGGTCGTCCCCGGGCGCCTCCTGCTCGTCGAGGCGGGTCATGTCCTCCACCGGGACCTGGACGCTGACCTCGATCGTCTTCGGGGTGGCGGGCTGGACCACGTCGACCGGGCGGGCCCCGCCGAGGAACCGGGCGCAGGCGTCGACCGGGCGGACGGTGGCGGACAGGCCGATCCGCTGCGCCGGGGCGGGCAACAGCTCGTCGAGCCGCTCCAGGGACAGCGCCAGGTGGGCCCCGCGCTTCGTCCCGGCCACCGCGTGGACCTCGTCGACGATCACCGTCTCGACGCCGCGCAGCGAGTCCCGCGCGGCGGAGGTGAGCAGCAGGAACAGCGACTCGGGCGTGGTGATGAGGATGTCCGGCGGGGTGCGCGCGAAGGCCCGCCGCTCGTCGGCGGGGGTGTCCCCGGTGCGCATCCCGACGGTGATGTCCGGTGGCGCGACGCCCAGCCGGCTGGCGGCCTGCCGGATGCCGGCGAGGGGCGCGCGCAGGTTGCGCTCGACGTCGACGGCCAGGGCCTTGAGCGGGCTGACGTAGAGCACCCGGCACCGCTGCCGGGCCTCGGCCGGAGGCGGTGCCTGGGCGAGCCGGTCCAGCGACCAGAGGAACGCGGCGAGCGTCTTGCCGGAGCCCGTGGGGGCGACGACCAGCGCGTTCCGGCCGGCCGCCACGGATCGCCAGGCGCCGACCTGGGCGGCGGTGGGTGCGGCGAAGGCCGCGCCGAACCACTCGCGCGTCGCCGCGCCGAACCCGGCGAGCGCCCCCGCCGCGCCGGCCGCGCCGAACCCGGCGAGCGCCTTCGCCGCGCCGGCCGCGCCGGGCACCCCCGCGGCGTCCGCCGCGCCGGGCACCCCCGCGGCGTCGGCCGCGCCGGGCCCGTCCGTCATTTCCGCCACCCGCCAATCCTGCCTCGCGGATGCGACACCCCGCCCCGCCGGGCGCGGCGCCTGGCGGGCGTTTTGCCCGTCTGATACGTATATGGGATGTAAAGGGCGCTACAGCCGTTACGTCTTACTTAACAGCTTGCTTGTGCTCGGCAACATAAAGTAACTTCACCCGCAGCGCGAGGTGCGGAGGAGGGGCCATGGGCGAGGAGCGAGGCTGCGGGCCCGGCACCGACGTGCTCATCCGCAAGGTCGACGGTCACCTCGCCGCGCTCCGCGCCGGCCTGCAGGGCCCCGAGTTGGAGCTCGCCGAACGGCTCGCCTTCTGCCTGCGCGAGCTGGTCCGGCAGACCGCCCACTCCAGCGCGGCCGACCGCGGCCAGGTCCGCGCCGCGGTGCACTACTTCGTGCTGCGCCGGGAGAGCCGGGGCCGGCTGCTCTCCGTACGCTCCCTGGCCGCCGCCCAGCGCGTGGTCAACAAGGTGGTGCTCCAGCTCGGCCGTCCCGACCTGCTCGTGGAGGCGGGCCGCGACCACCCGCTCCTGGAGCCGGCGCTGCCGGCCGGCGACGTCTCCGCGCGGTGACCGACCCGGGCCGCCGCCCGTCCCGGATGCCCCTCGGAGGGCGCCGGTGAGAGGGGTGCCCTTCCGTGCCGGAGGTGTTGACCAGGGGCCCTTCCCTCCTCCTTCAGCGAAAGCTCAGCCGACGCCGATAAAATGGCCGCATGATCGACTCTTCTGCCCAGGAGGGCAGCAGTAGCCAGCCGGGTCAGCCCCGGCATCCCCACGGCCCGACGACCCCGGGAGCCCTGAGCGACCCGTGCTGATCGTCGTCGGACTCGTTCTCATCATCGTTCTCACCGCCGCCACCGGTTACTTCGTGGCCCAGGAGTTCGGTTATGTCGCCGTGGACCGCGGCCGGCTCAGGCAGCTGGCCGACGGTGGCGACCAGGCCGCCGCCCGGGCCCTGGAGGTGACCGGCCGCCTCTCGTTCATGCTCTCCGGTGCGCAGCTCGGCATCACGGTGACCGCGCTGCTCGTCGGTTACGCCGCCGAGCCGTACCTGGGCGAGGGGCTGGCCGACCTGCTCGGCGTCGCCGGGGTCCCCACCGCGGTGGCCCTGCCGCTGTCGGTCGCGCTGGCCCTGGTCATCGCGACCGTCGTGCAGATGGTCCTCGGCGAGCTGGCCCCGAAGAACCTGGCCATCGCCCGCCCCGAGCCGCTGGCCCGGGCGCTGGCCCGGTCGACCCTGATCTACCTGCGGATCGCCGGGCCGGTGATCACGCTGTTCGACAAGGCCGCCGTACGGCTGCTGCGCCGGGTCGGCATCGAGCCGATCGAGGAGCTGCCCAGCGGCGCCACCCCGGAGGACCTGGAGCAGATCATCGCCGAGTCCCGCGACGAGGGGCGCCTCGACGCGGAGATGTCCACCCTGCTCGACCGGGGGCTCGACTTCCGGGAGCTGACCGCCGGGGAGGCCATGGTGCCCCGGGTCGACGTGCACACCGTCCGGGCGGACGAGCCGTTGAGCCGGGTGGTCGAGCTGCTCGACACCGGGCACTCCCGCTTCCCGGTACGCGGCGCCGAGGGCGTCGACGACCTGGTCGGCGTGGTCGGCATCGCCGACGTGCTGGCCGTACGCCCGGCGGAGCGCGCGACCACCCCGGTCAGCGCGGTGGCCGTACCCCCGCTGCTGGTGCCGGAGACCCTGCCGCTGCCGACGGTGCTGGACCGGCTCCGGGTCGGGCACCGGCAGCTCGCCTGCGTCGTCGACGAGTACGGCGGCTTCGCGGGCGTGATCACACTGGAGGACATCGCCGAGGAACTGGTCGGCCCGATCCGCGACGAGGACGACCCGCCGGAGCGGGCCCCCGCCCGGCAGGACGACGGGTCGTGGGTGGTCCCCGCGCGCTGGCGGATCGACGAGGTCGCCGACAGCACGGGCATCGCCCTGCCCGTGGCGCCCGAGTACGACACCCTGTCCGGCCTGGTCATGCGGGAGCTGGGCCGGGTGCCCGAGGTCGGCGACCGGCTGGAGATCGCGCTGCCGGTCGACGGCGAGGCCGAGGTCGAGCCGCGCGCCCTCGTCGAGGTACTCGCGGTGGACCGGCACGTGGCCGACTCGGTCCGGCTCCAGCTCACCGGGTCGGGCGCGGGCGAGCGGCGTGCGGGGGAGGCAGCGTGAGCGCGAGGAGTGAGCGGGGTTTGCGAGCCCCGCAGTCGCGAGCGAGAGGTGGGACGGCATGAGCCCGGGTGTGGCGCTGTCCGTCTCCGTGGTGCTGCTCGCGCTGAACGGGTTCTTCGTGGCCGCCGAGTTCGCGCTGGTGGCCAGCAAGCGGTACCGGCTGGAGCAGGCGGTCACGGCCGGCGGCGGCCGGGGCGCCCGCGCGGCGCTGGACGGCGTACGCGAGCTGTCCCTGATGCTGGCCGGCGCGCAGCTCGGCATCACGCTGTGCACGCTGGGCCTGGGTGCGCTCGCCGAGCCGGCGATCGAGCACCTGCTCAGCCCGGTGCTGCACGCCGTGGGGCTGCCCGAGGCGGCCAGCCACGTCGTGGCCCTGGTCTTCGCCCTGGGGCTGGTCACCTTCCTGCACCTCGTGGTGGGCGAGATGGCCCCGAAATCGTGGGCGATCACCGACGCGGAACGCTCGGCGAGCCTGCTGGCGCTGCCGTTCCGGGCCTTCGCCCGGGTGGCCCGGCCGGTGCTGTCGCTGCTGAACGCGCTGGCCAACGCGATCCTGCGGCTGGTCCGGGTACGCCCGCAGGACCAGCTCGCCCAGGTGCACGGGCCGGACGAGCTGCGCATGCTGCTGGAGCAGTCCCGGGAGCACGGGCTGCTCGGCGCGGAGCAGCACCGGATGCTCACCAGCATGCTGGAGTTGCAGGGCACCACGGTCGCGCAGGTGATGGAGCCCTTCGACCAGATCGTCACGGTCCACCGGAACGACCCGGCGGAGCGGATCGAGCAGGTCTCCCGGGACAGCGGCCGGTCCCGGCTGGCCGTCCTGGACGACGGCGGCGAGGTGTGCGGGCTGGTGCACGTCCGGGAGGCGGTGCGGGCCACGACCACGGGCCGGCCGGCCACCGCGGGTGAGCTGATGAGCGCGGCGTTCACGCTGCCGGCGGCGGCCTCGGTGACCGAGGCGGTGGCCGCGATGCGCGGCCGGCAGGCGCAGCTCGCCCTGGTCCGCAACGGCGGCGGCCCGACCCGGCCGATCGGGTTCGTCGCGCTGGAGGACCTGCTGGAGGAGGTCATCGGCGAGTTCGACGACGAGACCGACCCGGTGCCCCGGGGCCGCCGGATGCGCTGACCCCGTCCCTCTCGCCGCCGCCGGTCCGTCGGCGCCCACCCGGGCGCCGGCGGGCCGGCGGCCTTCGTTCCGGGGTTCCCCGCGAGGACTGCGCGGCCCCTCGCGGGGAACCCGCGAGGGGGGAGGGGAGCGGCGTGCGGCTGACCGGGGTGTCACCGGAGTCCGGCTGGACCGGGCTGGCGGTACGCACCACGCTGCCCAATCCGAGCACCTGCCCGGGACTGCGGCTGCCCGGCCGGGTGACGCTCACCGCCGGCCCGGACGACGTGCCGGTCCGGCACGTCCGGCTGGGCCTGGTCACCCAGGTCGAGCCCGACGACCCGGGGGCGCCCCGCAAGCTCGTCCAGTTCCACCAGGTGCCGATCGCCGGGGCGTTCGTGGTGCCGGCCAATCGGCGGCGGGCGGTCGACTTCGCGCTGCCGCTGCCCTGGGAGACCCCGGTGACGATCTTCGGCGGGGTGCCGCTGATGAGCCTGCGGATGGGCCTGCGGACCGAGGTGTCGATCGACGTGGACCTGGAGCAGGGCGCCATGGTGCCGGTCTTCGTGCATCCGCTGCCGACCCAGCGGCACGTGCTGGCCGCGCTGGACACGCTCGGCTTCACCATGCGCCAGGCCGGGCTGGTGCAGGGGCGGCTGCCCGGGGTGGAGCAGACCCTACCGCTGCACCAGCGGCTCGGCTGGTGGGTGGGGCCGCTGTACGCCGGGCCGATCACCGAGCTGGAGGTGATCTTCGTGGCGAACGCGGCGGGCCTGGAGGTGATCCTCTGGGCCGACCGGCGGCTCGCCCTGGCCGGGGTCACCCACCAGAGCATCAGCCGGTTCCGCGTCTGGCACACGGGCGCCGACCAGGCCGACTGGGTCGCCGTGGTGGACGGCTGGCTGCGGCAGGCGATCAACCGGCACGCCGACATGGCGTCCGACGCCCACTGGTCGGCCCGGATCACCGAGTCCGCGCACGTCAGCCGCCATCCGGACGAGCCGGTCCGCCCCGGCTACGGCCTGGGCGGCACGGCCGGCGGCGCCGGCATCGGCGGCGGCTCCGGCGACGGCACCTGACCCCCCTGCCCGCGGCCGGTGGGTTCCGGGCGCAACTTCGGGGAAGCTGTCCCCTGCGCACAGCGCGGAGGCAGCAACTTCCCCGAAGTTGCTGGCGGCACCGGGGCGGCGTGCACACCGAGGCCGCGGCTATACCGAGGCGGTGGCTAGCTTGATGCTGAAGCCGAGGAAGAGGGCCGCCACGCCCGTCGTCGCCCCGGCCGCGAGCCGGTGCCGGCGGCGGAACTGGGCGGCCAGGAACGTCCCGGCGAAGATCAGCACGGTCAGGTACAGCGCGCTGGTGATCTGCGCGACCAGCCCGAGCAGCAGGAACGACAGCGCCGGCCAGGCGTACCCGGGGTCGACGAACTGGATGAAGAACGAGATGAAGAACAGGATCGCCTTGGGGTTGAGCAGGCTGACCACCAGCGCCCGCCGGAACGGGCTGCGCAGCTGCGCCGGCTCGGCGGCGTCGATCAGGCGCGGCGTGGCCGGGTCGTTACGGTCGCGCCAGCGCCGCCACGCGCCGCGCAGCATCGTCAGCGCGATGTAGCCCAGGTATGCCGCGCCGGCGTACTTCACCGCGAGGAACAGCGGCGGGTACGCCTTGAGCAGCGACGCCACCCCGGCGGCGGAGAGGAACATCAGCACCCCGTCGCCGACGAAGACGCCACTGGCGGCGCGGTAGCCGGCCCGTACCCCGCGCTTGGCCGCGGTGGAGAGCACGAACAGCGAGTTGGGGCCGGGGAGCAGCACGATCGCCACGGTCCCCAGCAGGTACGTCCAGATGTCGGTGATACCCAGCACGCCGGACATCATCGCGCCGTCGTGTTCGCAGCGCGAAGCCGGGCCCGGAGCCGGAGCTGTGCGCTCGGCCACTCGTCGACCGTCATCGCGTACTGCACCGTGTCCCGCCACGAGCCGTCGGGCCGCAGCCGGTGCTTCCGCAGCACCCCCTCGCGGGTGGCGCCGAGCCGCTCGATCGCCCGCTGGGAGCGCTCGTTGCGAAGGTCGGTGTGCCAGACCACCCGTACGGCGCCCAGCTCGTCGAACGCCCGGGCGAGCAGCAGCAGCTTGGCCTCCGTGTTGATCCCCGTCCGCCACCAGGGCCGCCCCAGCCAGGTGTGCCCGATCGCGACCGACCGGCGCTCCGGGTCCACCTCGTAGTACGAGGTCGTGCCCACCACCGCCCCGGTGACCGCGCAGCGCTGCACCCACGGCACCCGGTCGCCCCGGTGGTGCGCGGCCAGCGCCGCCCGGACGATCTCCGCAGTCTCGGCCGGCTCGCCGGGCAGCGGGCTGCCGAGGTGCCGCCACACCTCCGGGTCCGCGGTGGCGGCGTGCAGCTCGTCGGCGTGGGCGAGGTCGAGCGGTTCGAGGACGACGTGCTCGCCGCGCAGGGCCACCGGCTCCAGCCAGGGCGAGCGGGCCGGCCGCAGGTACGCCGGCAGCGGCGCGGTCACCCCCGCGTCCGGCTCGGGCTGCCCGGCGGTCAGCCGCAGCGGCACCACCCCGGCCCAGTACGGCAGGTCGCGGTCGTTCCCGTCGTCGCCCACCCCGTGGGCGCGGGCGCGCACCGACACCTCGCGCAGCGGCAGCGCCAGCACGGCGGTCTCGGCGAGCTCCTTGCGGCTCGGCGGCCTGCTGTCCGCGGCGCGTCCGGCGCCCACCTTCTCGACCAGGGCGGTCATCGCGGCCGACTTCTCCGCCGGGTCGGTGACCAGGTGGGCGGTGCCGTGGGCCACCACCGACCGGTAGTTGGCGCTGTGGTTGAACTGGGAGCGCGCGTAGACCAGCCCGTCGAGCAGGGTCACCGCCACGCAGACCGGCAGGCCGTCGCCGCGGGCGGCGAGCAGCGGCCGGGCGCCGGTGGAGCCGTGCAGGTAGAGGGTGTCGCCGACGCGGACGTGCAGGGTGGGCAGCACGCGCGGCTCGCCGTCGACGACGAACCCGAGCGTGCAGTGGTACGCCTCGTCGAGCACCGCGTGGGCGGCGGCCCGGTCGTAGCTCATCCGGTCCCGCATCCGGGTGGCGGTGGTCCGGGGGGTGGGTGGGTACATGCGACAGGCCACCTTTGTGCTAGTACAATATTCGAATTGTGTCAGCACGCTATCAGGTCACCGGCGCGACGGCCGCCGCGATTTCGGCCAGCATCGAGTCGGGCATCCGGGCCGGCGCGCTCCCGGCCGGCGCCGCCCTGCCGCCGGTGCGGGGCCTCGCCGCCGAGCTGGGCGTCAGCCCCGCCACCGTCGCCCGCGCGTACCAGGAACTGCGCCAGCGGGGCCTGCTCGCCACCGCCGGCCGGCACGGCACCCGGGTGCGGCCCCGGCCGCCCGTGGCCACCCGCCGCGCCCGGCGGCCGCCCCCGGCGCCCGGCGCCCGCGACCTGTCCCTCGGCGAGCCCGACACCCGGCTGCTGCCGCCGCTCGGCCCGCACCTGGCCGCCCTCGCCGCCGACGCCGGCGCCCCCCTCGGGTACGCCTCCGTCGGCGTCCTGCCCGAACTGGCCGCCGCCGCCCGGGAGCGGCTCGCCGCCGACCGGGTCCCGGCCGACGAGATCACCGTGACCGGAGGCGCGCTGGACGGCATCGAGCGGCTGCTCGCCGCCCACCTGCGCCCCGGCGACGCGGTGGCGGTGGAGGACCCGAGCTGGGCCAACCTGCTCGACCTGGTCGCCGCGCTCGGGCTGCGCCCGATCGGGGTGCCCGTGGACGACGAGGGGCCCGTGCCGGCCGGGGTGGCCGCCGCCCTCGCCGCCGGGGCCCGGGCGCTCGTGGTGACCAGCCGGGCGCAGAACCCGACCGGGGCGGCCGTCTCCGCCGACCGGGCCGCCGAGCTGCGTACGCTCCTCGCCGGCCGGCCCGACCTGCTGCTGATCGAGGACGACCACGCCGCCGAGCTGGCCCGCGTACCGCTGCACCCGCTCGCGGGGGCGACCCCGGCGTGGGCCTTCGTCCGGTCGGTCAGCAAGCCGTACGGGCCCGACCTGCGGCTCGCCGTGCTGGCCGGCGACGAGGCCACGGTCGCCCGGGTCGCCGGCCGCGCCCGGCTCGGCGCCGGCTGGGTCTCCACCGTGCTGCAACGCCTCGTCCTGGCGCTCTGGCACGACCCGGACACCGCCGCCGGCGTGCAGCGGGCCGCCGGGAGCTACGAGCGACGGCGCGCGGGCCTGCTCGCCGCGCTCGCCGCGCGCGGGCTGCCCGCCCGCGGACGTACCGGCATCAACGTCTGGCTCCCCGTGCCGGACGAGACCGGCGCGCTGACCGCCCTGCGCGACGCGGGCTGGGCGGTCGCCCCGGGCGCGCTGTACCGGATCGCCGCCGAGCCCGGCCTGCGGATCACGGTCAGCCCGCTCGACGACGCCGACGTCGGGCCCCTCGCCGACGCGGTGGCCGCCGCCGTACGCCCGGACGGCCCGCCCGGTTTCGCCGCCTGACGACCCGCCCGGTTTCGCCGCTTGGCGGCCGGCCCGGCTCCCCCGCCTGACCCGCCTGGCGGCCCGCCCGGCTCCACCGCCTGACCCACCGGCCGTGCCCGTCGTCGGCGTGTCGTGCTCCGTTGCCAGGTGGCGGCCGCCGCCCGGAGCCCGCCCGGCCCGCCTGCCGCGTGAGTCCCGCCCGACGGGGTAGAACAGTCGCCATGGCCGAGACCGAGATCGCCCCGGGCGCCCAGCAGTTCATCCCGCCGCAGGCCGACACCATCGACGCGCTGCGCGCCGCCGCGGGCGGCTGCCGGGGCTGCGAGCTGTACCGGGACGCCACCCAGACGGTCTTCGGCCGCGGCGGCGAGGACGCGCGGGTGGTGCTCGTGGGCGAGCAGCCCGGCGACATGGAGGACCAGAAGGGGCTTCCCTTCGTCGGCCCCGCCGGCCGGCTGCTGCGGCAGGCCGTCGACGACGCGGGGCTGAACCCGACCGAGCTGTACCTGACGAACGCCGTCAAGCACTTCCGCTTCGAGCTGCGCGGCAAGCGCCGCATCCACCAGACCCCCGACCGGGTGCACGTCACCGCCTGCCGGCCCTGGCTGGTGGCCGAGTTCGCCCGGCTGCGCCCCGAGGTCGTGGTGGTGCTCGGCGCGACCGCCGCCAAGGCGCTGCTCGGCCCGTCGTTCCGGGTCACCCGGCAGCGCGGCACGCTGATGCCGTGGCCGGCCTCGGCCCAGCAGCCGGAGGACTTCGCCCGGGTTCCGGTGGACTCCGCGGGGAAGGTCGCCGACGCCCCGGCGGCCCAGCTGCTGGCCACCATCCACCCGTCGGCCGTGCTGCGGGCCGACGACCGGGACACCGCGTACGCCGGCCTGGTCGCCGACCTCACCGTCGCCGCCGGCGCCCTGGCCGCCTGACCGGCGGCCGGGGGTCGCCCCGTGGCCGCCCCGACCGGCTGCCGAGGTTCGCCCCTGGGCAGGGCGGGTGAGCGGTGCCACACTCCTGAGGCATGGAGCAGCATCTCTACGAGCCCGTCCACGAAGAGTTCCGGGACCTCTGCCGGCAGTTCCTGGCCCGGGAGGCCGTCCCGCACCACGCCCGGTGGGAGGCCGCCGGCCTCGTCGACCGGGAGCTCTGGCGCTCCGCCGGGGCGGCCGGCCTGCTCGGCATGGACGTCGACGCCGAGTACGGCGGCGGCGGGCAGCGCGACTTCCGGTTCAACGCCGTGCTGGTCGAGGAGATCGTCCGGGCCGGCTGCACCGGACTCGGCTTCGGACTGCACAACGACGTGGTGGCGCCGTACCTGACGGAGCTGACCACCGACGACCAGCGCAAGCGGTGGCTGCCCGGCTTCTGCTCCGGCGACCTGGTGACGGCGATCGCGATGAGCGAGCCCGGCGCGGGCTCCGACCTGGCCGGGGTCCGCACCGGCGCGGTACGCGACGGCGACCACTGGGTGCTCAACGGGCAGAAGACGTTCATCACCAACGGCGAACTGGCCGACCTGGTGATCGTGGTGGTCCGCACCGACCCGGACCGGGGCGCGCACGGCGTGAGCCTGATCGCGGTGGAGACCGGCACCCCCGGGTTCAGCCGGGGCCGCCGGCTGGAGAAGGTGGGCCTGAAGGCCAACGACACCGCCGAGCTGTTCTTCGACGACTGCCGGGTGCCGGCGGAGAACCTGATCGGCACCGAGAACCACGGCTTCTACCACCTGATGGCCAACCTGCCCCGGGAGCGGCTGAGCATCGCCGTCTCCGCGGTCGCCGCCGCCGAGCGGCTGCTCGCCCTGACCCTCGACCACGCCCGCACCCGGGAGGCGTTCGGCCGGCCGATCGGCACCTTCCAGCACAACCGGTTCCTGCTGGCCGAGCTGGACACCGAGGTCACCATCGCCCGGACCTTCCTCAACCACTGCGTCGCCGAGTTCCTCGCCGGCCGGCTCTCGGCGACCGACGCGGCCAAGGCCAAGTGGTGGACCACCGAGCTGCAGAACCGGGTCGCCGACCGCTGCGTCCAGTTGCACGGCGGGTACGGCTACATGCTGGAGTACCCGGTGGCCAAGGCGTGGCTGGACGGGCGGGTACAGACCATCTACGGCGGCACCACCGAGATCATGAAGGAGATCATCGGCCGCGAGCTCGGCCTGTAGCAGAACCGGGGTGCCGGCGCGGCGGCGGCTGCGCAAGGATGGCGACGGCACGGCACCCCTTACCGAGCAGCCGCCGCCCCGAGGAGCCCCGATTGGCCACCGACCTGACCCTGCCGGCCCCGAGCCGGCCCGACGTCGCCCGGATCCAGCGCCGGACCGTGCGGCTGCTCGTCGCCACCCAGACCATCGGCGGGATCGGCGTCACCATCGGCTTCTCGGTGGGCCCGCTGCTCGTCGCCCGGATGGCCGGCACCGCCATGGCCGGCCTGGCCCAGAGCGCCGGCGTGGTGGGCGCGGCGCTGCTCGCCGTACCGGTCACCCGGATCATGACCGGGCACGGCCGCCGGCCGGGGCTGGTCACCGCGTACCTGGTCGGTGCGGTCGGCGGCGTCCTGGTGGTGCTCGCCGCCGCCACCGGCCAGGTGTCGCTGATCTTCCTCGCCATCCTGCTCTTCGGCGGGGGCTCGGCGGCCAACCTGCAGGCCCGCTACACCGCCGTCGACCTCGCCGAGCCGGCCCGCCGGGGCCGGCAGCTGTCGCTGGTCGTCTGGGCCACCACGATCGGGGCGGTGGCCGCCCCGAACTTCGCCGCGCTCGCCGACCGGACCACCTCCGGCTGGGGGCTGCCGCCGCTGGCCGGCCCGTTCGCGTTCAGCGCCGCGGCGTTCGCGCTCGCCGCCGTCGTACTGCTGGTGGCGTTGCGGCCCGACCCGCTGCTGACCGCGCGCCGGCTCGCCGCCGCCGAGGCCACCCCCGTCGCCGCCGCGCCGGCCGGGGCCCCGGAGCCCGGCGCCGCGCCCGGCGCCGCCGCGGCCGGCGGCGGGCCGACGGGGACCGGCCGGCGCGGCGCGGGCCTGCGGGCCGCCTGGCGGGTGGTCCGCGAGCGCCCGGCCGCCCGGCTGGGCATCGCGGCCGTCGCCGTCGGCCACCTGGTGATGATCGCGGTGATGTCGATGACCCCGGTACGCCTCGGCGAGTACCACGACGACACCGCCGTGCTACGCGTGGTGGGGATCGTGCTCAGCCTGCACATCGCCGGCATGTACGCGCTCTCCCCGGTGGTGGGCTGGCTCACCGACCGGGTCGGCCGCCGCCCGGTGATCCTCGGCGGCCTCGCGCTGCTGCTCGCCGCCTGCGCGGTCGCCGGCAGCGCCGGGCACCACACCCCCGGGCTGACGGTCGGCCTGGTCCTGCTCGGGCTGGGCTGGTCCGGCACCATGGTGGCCGGGTCCACCCTGTTGTCGGAGTCGGTGCCCACCGAGGTGCGGACCGCCGTGCAGGGGCTCTCCGACCTCACCATGGGGCTGGCCGGCGCCGGGGCCGGCGCGCTCAGCGGGTTTGTCATGCAGGCGGCCGGTTATCCGACCCTCACCCTGTTGGCGGCGATCGCGACGGTGCCCCTCCTGGCGCTAGCGTTGCGTCCGGCGGCGCCCGGGCGGGCGCCGGACGAGGAGGACTGATTCCGTGCGGCTGACCGACTTCTGGGCCCGGTTGGACGAGGCGTTCGGGCCGGGGTACGCGGCCAGCATCGCCTCCGACCAGGTGCTGTCCCAGCTCGGCGGGCGGACGATCACCGAGGCGCTCGCCGCAGGTGAGGAGACCCACGTCGTGTGGCGGGCGGTGGTCGCCGCGTATCCCGACCGGGTGCCCGCGCGGCTACGCTGAGCAGCCTTTTCGGTCGTTCCGCGCGTCGCTTGTCGGGTCGTACAGGTGTTCGGCTATTGTCCACAGCGGGGTGCTCGTCCACAGCTCGCGGCCCGTCGGCTGGTTTTCTGTCGGACCCGGCGCCTAGCGTGTCCGCGTGACGCGAAGCTCAGGAAAGACGCCGGCGAAGGCAGGGGTGGCAACGATGGCAGCAGGGCCTGACCGGGAGAAGGCGCTCGACCTTGCTCTCGCTCAGATCGACAAGCAGTTCGGCAGGGGATCGGTGATGCGGCTGGGGGAGCGGCCGGTCGTGCAGACCGCCGTGATCCCGACCAGCTCCATCGCGCTCGACGTCGCGCTCGGCGTGGGTGGCCTGCCCCGCGGCCGGGTCATCGAGATCTACGGCCCGGAGTCCAGCGGTAAGACGACGGTCGCCCTGCACGCGGTGGCCAACGCCCAGCGGGCCGGCGGCATCGCCGCGTTCATCGACGCCGAGCACGCGCTCGACCCGGAGTACGCGAAGGCCCTCGGCGTCGACACCGACGCCCTGCTGGTCTCCCAGCCGGACACCGGCGAGCAGGCGCTGGAGATCGCCGACATGCTGGTCCGCTCCGGCGCGCTCGACATCATCGTGATCGACTCGGTGGCCGCCCTGGTGCCGCGTGCCGAGATCGAGGGCGAGATGGGCGACAGCCACGTCGGCCTCCAGGCCCGGCTGATGAGCCAGGCGCTGCGGAAGATCACCGGTGTGCTCAACAACACCGGCACCACGGCGATCTTCATCAACCAGCTCCGCGAGAAGATCGGGGTCATGTTCGGTAGCCCAGAGACCACCACCGGTGGTCGGGCGCTGAAGTTCTACGCCTCGGTCCGGCTCGACGTGCGCCGCATCGAGAGCCTCAAGGACGGCACCGACGTGGTCGGCAACCGCACCCGGGTCAAGGTCGTGAAGAACAAGGTCGCGGCGCCGTTCAAACAGGCCGAGTTCGACATCATGTACGGCAAGGGCATCTCCCGCGAGGGCTCGCTCATCGACGTGGGCGTCGAGCAGGCGATCATCCGCAAGTCCGGCGCCTGGTACACGTACGACGGCGACCAGCTCGGCCAGGGCAAGGAGAAGGCCCGCGAGTTCCTCCGGGAGAACCCGGACGTGGCCGCCGAGATCGAGAAGAAGATCCTGGAGAAGCTCGGCGTCGGGGTCGGCGGCGCGGGCGACGCCGCCGGTGGCCCGGAGCTGCCGCCGGTCGACTTCTGACCGGTCGCTGACCCATGGCAGGACGACGCGCCCGTACGGGGCGGGGCTGGGACGCCAGCCCGCCCCGGGCGGGTGACGCGGGCACCCCGCTCGGCCCCAGGCGCCAGCGGCGCGCGCGGCCCGACGGGGAGCACGGACCGGGGGCCGCCGCCGAGGCCCCGCCCCGGGACGAGGCGGAGATCGCCCGGGAGATCTGCCTGCGCCAGCTCGCCGTGCGACCGCGTACCCGGGCCGAGCTGGCCGGGGCGCTGGCCCGGCGGGGGATCTCCGAGGAGGTCGCCGCCGAAGTTCTCGACCGGTACGACGAGGTCGGCATCGTCGACGACGCCGCCTTCGCCCGCGCCTGGGTCACCAGCCGGCACGCCGGCCGGGGCCTGGCCCGGCGGGCGCTGGCCAACGAGCTGCGCCAGCGTGGCGTGGACGGCGACGTCGCCAGCGAGGCGCTCGGCGAGCTGGACGTCGAGACGGAGGCCGAGACGGCCAGGGCACTGGTCGAGCGGAAGCTGCGTACTGCCCGGGGCGAGCCGGAGGCCGTCTTCCGCCGGCTGGTCGGCATGCTCGCCCGCAAGGGCTACCCGCCCGGCGTGGCGATCCGGGCGGTGAAGGACGCGCTCGCGGCGCAGAGCGCGGAGGCGGCCGAGTTCGCCGACCAGATCGACGCGGACGCGCTCGTCGAGGCCGAGACGGATCCGGATCGGGATGGCCGTCCGCTGGGCTGACCCACGGCTCCCCGGCGCGGCACCGCGCCCCTGGTCCGGGCACCTCCTCTGCCGGCCCCCGCTGTCGAGCGTCGCCCTCCGTGCCTCCGCCAGGCGCGTTGATCAAGAAGTTTGCGTCAGCCGCCCACGGGATCCTGACGCAAGCCTCTTGATCACCGACCTGGACGAGACCAGGGGTGCCGCGTCAGGCCAGGCCGGCGTGCCACGACTTCCCATCTGGTGATCATGGACTTGGCGGCGGATTCGATCGCCAGGCGTGCCGTCAACCCCATGATCACCGGGCGGGGTGTGGCGAGGTGGGGCGGGGCGTGGGTGGGGCGTGGGTGGGGCGAGGAGGTGCCCGCCCGGGGCGCGGTGCCGCGCCGGGGTGGCGTGGGCGGGGCAGGGCACCCGGCCAGGCAATTGGACGCCGATTTGTCCCCCGTTGTCCGGCATTTCTTTGGCGCTGGGTGACGCGCCAACTTCTCTCCGTTCGGGGGGTTTGATCATGAGTTCTTGACCAGACGGCCTCCGGAGACCTAGCCTCGCCATACAGGCTCACATTGCCCGACCGGCGCAGGCTAAGCGCACAACATAGATCGCGTAACAGAACAGCATCACTTTGGCCGGCTCGCCGGCCTGCGGTGCCAGCTTCGGACAGGCCGGTCCGGAGCTGGTGCGACAACTGCACCCGGCCGCCGGCGATGCCCCATGGGCACCGTCGGCGGAGAGCTACCCCACGGCCAGCCGCTCAGGTCGGGCGTCTCAGAGCCGCAGCGCGTGCCACCGGCACGTCACTGCGGCGCCGACGTTCAGGGGAGGCGGCCATGGCGGCGCGGCACAGGTTGACCGGTGGTCTCCACCGTTCGGGCGGGGCGGCCCGGCCATGAGCGGCTTCGACATCGTCATCCTCGCGGTGGTGGTGGTCCTCACCCTGGTCGTGGTCGGCGCGGTGCTGGTGGGCCTGCGCACCCTGCGCCGGCTCGGCACGGCGCCCCGGCCGGAGGACCCGGCCTTCATCGCGGAGAAGGACCGCCAGGAGCAGTCCCTCGCCGCCCTGCGCAGCGCCGCCGACGAGGTGAACAGCACCATCGACGTGGCCAAGTCGGCGGCCGCGGCGGCGCGGGCCGAGGCCGCCGCGGCCAAGGCCGAGGCGAAGGCGGCGCGGGCCGAGGCCCGCCGGGTGCTCGACGACGCCCGCGCCGAGGCCGACACGATCCTGGAACGGGCCCACAAGCAGGCCGAGGTGGACGCCGAGCAGCTGCGTACGGCGGCGCGGCGCAGCGGCGAGCGCGAAATGGCGGTGCTCGCCGCGACCACCCGGGAGCAGGCCGCGGAGGTGGAGCGGCGGGCGGCCCGGATGGACGAGCGGGAGCGGCTGCACACCGAGGAGGTGGAGCGGCTGGCCGAGCGGGAGCGGCAGCTGACCGCCGCCAGCGCGGCGCTGGCCGCCCGCGAGTCCGCGCTGGCCGAGCGGGAGCAGGCCCTCGTCGAGGCGGAGGAGCAGCGGCGGCGCGAGCTGGAACGGGTGGCCGGGCTGACCGTCGACGCCGCCCGTGCGGAGCTGATCGAGGCGATCGAGAGCCAGGCCAAGCGGGAGGCCGCGCTGCTGGTCCGGGACATCGAGTCCGACGCCCGCGGCACCGCGGAGCAGCGGGCCCGGCACATCGTCGTCGACGCCATCCAGCGGGTGGCCAGCGAGCAGACCGCCGAGAGCGTGGTCAGCGTCCTGCACCTGCCTGGCGACGAGATGAAGGGGCGGATCATCGGCCGGGAGGGCCGCAACATCCGCGCGTTCGAGTCCGTCACCGGCGTCAACCTGATCATCGACGACACCCCCGAGGCGGTGCTGCTCTCCTGCTTCGACCCGGTGCGGCGCGAGGTCGGCCGGCTCACCCTGGAGAAGCTGGTGCTCGACGGGCGGATCCACCCGCACCGGATCGAGGAGGTCTACGAGCTGGCCCGGCACGAGGTGGACGCGCTCTGCCACCGGGCCGCCGAGGACGCGCTGGTCGAGGTCGGCATCACCGAGATCCACCCCGAGCTGGTCACCCTGCTCGGCCGGCTGCGCTACCGCACGTCGTACGGGCAGAACGTGCTCAAGCACCTCGTGGAGACCGCGCACATCGCCGGGATCATGGCCGCGGAGCTGCGACTGGACGTGCCGATCATCAAGCGGGCGGCGTTCCTGCACGACATCGGCAAGGCGCTCACCCACGAGGTGGAGGGCAGCCACGCCATCATCGGCGCCGACCTGGCCCGCAAGTACGGCGAGAGCGAGGACGTCGTCCACGCCATCGAGGCGCACCACAACGAGGTGCCCCCGCAGACCATCGAGGCGGTGCTGACCCAGGCGTCGGACGCCTGCTCGGGCGGGCGGCCGGGGGCGCGCCGGGAGAGCCTGGAGGCGTACGTGAAGCGGCTGGAGCGGATCGAGGAGATCGCGGCCGGGAAGGTCGGCGTGGAGAAGGTCTTCGCCATGCAGGCGGGCCGGGAGATCCGGGTGATGGTCAAGCCGGACGACGTCGACGACATCGGCGCCGCGGTGCTGGCCCGGGACGTGGCCAAGCAGATCGAGGAGGAGCTGACGTACCCGGGGCAGATCCGGGTGACCGTGGTCCGGGAGTCCCGGGTCACCGAGATCGCCCGCTGAGGCGCGCAGGGAAGGTTCAGGCGAACCGCGACAAGGAGGCGGGGCAGGGGATGTTTCCCCTGCCCCGCCTCGTCGTGCGGTCGCTGCCGCGCGTCAGCCCTGCGGTTCCACCACGGTGGCGTCGCTGGACGGTGCCGGACCGGCGGCGGTCGGCCGTGGGGCCCGGAAGGCGCGCCGCTGGGTACGGGCGCTCAACCAGCCGGCAAACCACGTCAGCAGTGAGTTGATCACGATGTAGATCGCGGCCACGACGATCGCGGCGGCGACGATGTTCCCGCGGTTCGCCGCGAGGTCGTTCACGCCGCGCTGGAGCAGTTCGGGGTAGGCCACGATGTAGCCGAGCGCGGTGTCCTTGAGCAGGACCACGAGCTGGCTCACGATCACCGGCAGCATCGCGCGCGCGGCCTGCGGGAGCAGGATCAGCTGCATGACCTGGCTCTTGCGCATGCCGATCGCGTACGCGGCCTCGGCCTGACCGCCGGGCACCGCGTGGATGCCGGCGCGGAACGCCTCGGCGAGCACCGAGCCGTTGTAGAGGGTGAGCCCGATGACCACGGCCCAGAACGCCGGCACCGGCCCCTGGATGAGGAACGGCACGCCGTAGAAGACGAAGAAGATCATCAGCAGCAGCGGGACGGCGCGGAAGAACTCGACCACCGCGCCGGCCGGGATGCTGATCCAGCGGTGCTCGGAGAGCCGACCGACCGCGAAGACGA
This sequence comes from Micromonospora sp. NPDC048830, assembly GCF_043198215.1. NCBI lineage: Bacteria > Bacillati > Actinomycetota > Actinomycetes > Micromonosporales > Micromonosporaceae > Micromonospora > Micromonospora sp. NPDC048830. The sequence goes on along the minus strand of NZ_JBICUP010000007.1, from coordinate 185,697 downwards.
TGCCGAAGACCAGCGAGAGCAGCATGCCGACGGCCGCGGCCTGGAGGGTGGCCCGCAGACCGGGCCAGATGAACTGGGTCCACGTGGCCGACTCGGTGAAGGGCTGCCAGAGCCGCGCCTCCCACTGTCCCGCCTCGTCGAACTTGCGGTAGACCCACCACAGCAGGGCGGCCAGGGCGACGCCGAAGACCAGGGTGAGCACGACGTTACGGACCCGCGCCCGCGGTCCCGGGTGGTCGTAGAGGACGGAGCTGGTGCTCATCAGCGCTTCACCGCCAGACGGTTGGCCAGCCAACCGAAGAGGTAGCCGGTGGGGATCAGGAACGCGGCGAACGTGCCGGCGAAGACCAGGAAGATCGGGATGACCGCGTCGCCGTTGCTGTTGATCAGGTCCTTCATCACGTTGGAGGACTCCATCAGGCCGATCGTGCCGACGATGGTGGCGTTCTTGCACAGCGCGATCAGGATGCTCCCGAACGGCGCGACCACGGACCGGGTGGCCTGCGGCAGCACGACGATCCGCAGCGTCTGTGCGAAGGTCAGGCCGATGGCCCGGGCGGCCTCCGCCTGGCCGGTGGGCACGGTGTTGATCCCCGACCGGATCGCCTCGCAGACGAAGGCCGCCGTGTAGACCGACAGGCCGACCACGCCGAGCCAGAAGTTGTTGAGGTCGAGGTCGTCGGCGAGCCTCACCCCCAGGGTGGAGAAGAGGCCGAAGTAGCAGAAGAAGATGACCAGGGTGAGCGGGGTGTTGCGGAAGATGTTGACCCAGGCCGCGCCGAAGCCGCGCAGCACGGGCACGGGCGAGACCCGCATCGCGGCGAGCAGCACGCCGATCACCAGCGCGAACACCGCGGACGCGCCCGTCAGCTTGAGGATCCAGAGGAAACCCGACAGGTAGGCGTCGAAGTTCGTCGGATCAGCGAATACGTGCATTCGTCGGCTCCCGGAACGTGGTCGGCGTCGTGACAGGCCAGGGCCGGCATCACGCGGATGCCGGCCCTGGTGTCGCTCAGCTGCAGTTGGTCAGCTTGGTGGTGTCCAGCTCGGGCGCGGCCTTGCCGCTCTTGCCCAGCGTGTTGTCCCAGGCGGCCTTGTAGCTGCCGTCCGCGGCGGCGGCCTTGAGGATCTCGTTGACCTTCTCGCAGCCGGCCTTGTCGTCCTTCTTCAGGCCAATGCCGTACGGCTCGGTGGAGAAGGGCTTGCTGACCACCTTGAACTTGCCGGCGTACTGCGACTGCGCCGCGTAGCCGGCGAGGATGATGTCGTCGGTGGTCACCGCGTCGACCTGGCCGTTCTCGAGCAGCGGCAGGCACTTCGAGTACGAGTCGAACTGCTGGAGCTTGGCCTTCGGGTAGTCGGCCTGGATCCGCTTGGCAGGGGTGGAGCCGGTTACCGAGCAGACCGTCTTGCCGTCCAGGCCCTCCGGCCCGGCGAGCGTGGAGTCGGCCTTGACCAGCAGGTCCTGGCCGGCGATGTAGTACGGGCCGGCGAAGTTGACCTTCTGCTTGCGCTCGTCGTTGATCGTGTAGGTCGCCACGACGAGGTCGACGGTGCCCTGCTGGATGAACGGCTCACGGTTGGACGACACGGTGGTCTTCCACTCGATGTTGCCGGCGTCGACGCCGAGGCCCTTCGCGATGATCTTGGCGATCTCGACGTCGAAGCCCTCGTACTGGCTGCCGGTCTGCAGGCCGAGGCCCGGCTGGTCGGCCTTCACGCCGATGACGAGCTTCTTCTGGCTCTCCGCCTTGCCGACGATGCCCTTGGCGCCCGAGCTCCCGGACTCGCTGCCGCTGTCACCGCCGCAGGCCGCCATCGCCAGGGACAGGGTGGCGACGGCGGCAACCGCCGCCACGCGCTTGATACGCATACTTTCTCCTTCTTCGACTGGAGCCCGTCGGGGGACGACGCGCTCCTCGGACGGGCGCCTAGTGCGTCAGGATCTTCGACAGGAAGTCCCGGGCCCGCTCGCTGCGGGGGTTGGCGAAGAACTCGGTCGGCGGCGCATCCTCCACGAGCTGCCCGTCGGCCATGAAGATGACCCGGTTCGCCGCGTGCCGGGCGAAGCCCATCTCGTGGGTGACCACGACCATGGTCATGCCGTCCCGGGCCAGCGAGGTCATGACCTCCAGCACCTCGCCGACCATCTCGGGGTCGAGGGCGCTGGTCGGCTCGTCGAAGAGCATCGCCTTGGGCTGCATGGCCAGCGCGCGGGCGATCGCCGCCCGCTGCTGCTGACCGCCGGAGAGCTGGGCCGGGTACTTCTCGGCCTGGTTGGCGATGCCGACCCGGTCCAGCAGGGCCAGCGCACGCTCCCGCGCGGCGGCCGGCTTCTCCCTGCGGACCTTGACCGGGCCGAGGGTGACGTTCTCCAGGATGGTCTTGTGCGCGAAGAGGTTGAACGACTGGAACACCATGCCGACCTCGCTGCGCAGCTTGGCCAGCGCCTTCCCCTCGGCCGGCAGCGGCCGGCCGTCGAAGGTGATGGTGCCGGAACTGATCGGCTCCAGCCGGTTGATGGTGCGGCACAGCGTCGACTTCCCGGAGCCGGACGGGCCGATCACCACGACCACCTCGCCCTTGCCGATGGAGAGCGAGACGTCGTCCAGCACGTGCAGCGGCCCGAACCACTTGTTGACCGAGTCCAGCACGATGAGCGGTTCGCCCGTCGTCACGTCGTCCACCGTCCCTGTCGCTCGCATGCGCCGGCGGGTCGGATGACCCCCGGTGCGGCAACTTTAGGCGCGCTGACGTGGCGGAAGGCAAGCCGGTTGGTCACGGTGCGGTAACACCGGCCCCGATCGTCGTCGGGAGTCCGAAATTGAGTCCGACACCGGCGCTCCGAGTGGCGTGGATTACTCCGGTGCGGAGATCATGTTGGGATGACCGGACCGGTGCGCCTGACCGAGTATGCCCGGGGCGGCGGCTGCGCGTGCAAGATCCCGCCGGGCGAGCTGGAGGCCATGGTCGCCGGGCTCGGGCCGGCCGCCGGCGCCGCCGAGCTGCTGGTCGGGCTGGAGAACGGCGACGACGCCGCGGTGGTCCGGCTCGACGAGCGTACGGGGCTGGTCAGCACCGCCGACTTCTTCACCCCGGTCGTCGACGACCCGTACGACTGGGGTCGGATCGCCGCGGCCAACGCGCTCTCCGACGTGTACGCGATGGGCGGCACCCCGCTCGTCGCCCTGAACCTGCTCTGCTGGCCGCGCGAGAAGCTGCCGCTGGAGCTGGCCCGCGAGGTGCTGCGCGGCGGCCAGGACGTGGCCCGGGAGGCCGGCTGTCACCTGGCCGGCGGGCACAGCGTCGACGACGACGGCCCGAAGTACGGGCTCGCGGTCACCGGCGTCGTACGCCCGGAGGAGCTGATCACCCTGGACGCCGGGCGGCCGGGGCTGCCGCTGTCGCTGACCAAGCCGCTCGGCGTCGGCGTGCTCAACACCCGGCACAAGGCGACCGGCGAGCGCTTCGCCGAGGCGGTGGCCTCGATGGCCGCGCTGAACCGGGACGCCGCCTGCGTGGCGGTCGCCACGGGCGTGCGCTGCGGCACCGACGTGACGGGCTTCGGGCTGCTCGGCCACGCCTCGAAGTTGGCCCGGGCGAGCGGCCTCACGGTGGCCGTCGACGCGGCCCGGGTGCCGTACCTGCCGGGAGCCCGGGAGGCCGTCCGGGACGGGTACGTCAGCGGCGGCACCCGCCGCAACCTGGACTGGGTGACCCCGTGGACGGACTTCGGCGCGGCCGGCGAGGCGGAGCGGCTGCTGCTGGCCGACGCGCAGACCTCGGGCGGGCTGCTGGTGGCCGGTGAGCTGCCCGGGGCGACCGTCATCGGGGAGCTGCTGCCGCGCGGCGACGAGCACCTGGTGATCGTGCGCTGACCGCCGTGTCAAGGGCGCCGGCAGGGCACGAGACGCGGAGACCCGGGTGTCGGAAGGCGCACGAAACGCGGTGAGCAAGGGCGCCGAAAGGCGCACCATACCCGATAAACTGTCATCTTCCCGCTACTTGGAGCAATGGCGCTCTAGGAAATTTTGCCCGGAATGGTCACAGACCGGTAACTTGCCCCCGGCTGAGGTCATATGCCCCCCACCATCGTCAGTAAGGCCCGATCCGGAGGCCGGTGGGACGAACGCAGCGAGGAGGCGGCATGACCGAGCTGTGGAACTGGAGAATCGACCGGGTACCCCCGGTGCAGGTCTACCCGGCGCTCGCCGAGGCGCTGGGGCGGGTGGTGATGCCGCTCGCGGTGGCCGACCCGGCGCGGCTGCCCAGATACGCGGTGATCTGCGACGTCTGGCAGGCGCCGGGGGAGTTCGGCACGGTGGTGGACTGCTACGGGGTGCCCGAGCGCCTGCCTGAGCTGCCCAGCGTCGCCGCGCTGGCCCGCCTGCTCGACCGCAACTGCCTGCTGCGCGACGACACCCTCGACGCGGGCCGGCACCTGCTCGTCGCGCCGGACGGCACGATCCGCCCGGTGCACTTCGAGGTCACCGAGACCGACGACGGCGAGGTACTACGCGGGCAGCGCCTGTGCACGCTGGCCCACCCCGCCTGCCGGGGCTGGTCGCGGTGCCACCGCTCGAAGTGGGCCCCCGACTCGGTCGTACCGGCCCGGGCCGCGGCCTGACCGCCCGCCGCGGGCGGTCGCGGCCCGGCGGCAACCCGCCCGGCCCGGCCCCCCCGCCGGGGCGCTCAGCTCCGATCGGCCGGCTGCCGGCCGCCGCCCCGGACCACCAGCTGGTCCAGCAGGGTCGCGGTGGCCTCGGCGACGGCGGCCACCGCCGCGTCGAAGGCCGCCGCGTTGTGCGGGGCGGGCGCGCGGAATCCGGAGATCTTCCGGACATACTGCAACGCGGCCGCCTCGATGTCGGCCTGGGTCACCTCGGGCGCGTACGGTTCACGCAGGGTCTTGATGCTCCGGCACATGGCTCCTCCTCGTTCGGTCGGACAGGCTGGGCCCGGATACGCTGTCCGGGTCATGACTACCGCAGCGGCGGGCGGCCCGCGCACCTACCAGGTGCGCACGTACGGCTGCCAGATGAACGTGCACGACTCGGAGCGCATTTCCGGCCTGCTGGAGCAGGCGGGCTACGTGCGCGCGGCCGAGGCCGACGACAGCCCCGACGTGGTGGTGTTCAACACCTGCGCGGTCCGGGAGAACGCCGACAACCGGCTCTACGGCAACCTCGGTCATCTGCGCCCCGTGAAGGATCGGCACCCGGGGATGCAGATCGCCGTCGGCGGCTGCCTCGCCCAGAAGGACCGCGGCGACATCGTCCGCAAGGCCCCCTGGGTGGACGTGGTGTTCGGCACGCACAACATCGGCTCGCTGCCGGTGCTGCTGGAGCGGGCCCGGCACAACACCGCCGCCGAGGTGGAGATCCTGGAATCCCTGGACGTCTTCCCCTCCACGCTGCCGACCCGGCGCGAGTCGACGTACGCCGGCTGGGTGTCGATCTCGGTGGGCTGCAACAACACCTGCACGTTCTGCATCGTGCCCTCGCTGCGGGGCAAGGAGAAGGACCGCCGCCCCGGCGACATCCTGTCGGAGGTACGCGCCCTGGTCGACGAGGGCGTGCTGGAGGTGACCCTGCTCGGGCAGAACGTCAACTCCTACGGTGTCGAGTTCGGCGACCGGTACGCCTTCGGCAAGCTGCTGCGCGCCTGCGGGGACATCGAGGGGCTGGAGCGGGTCCGGTTCACCAGCCCGCACCCGAAGGACTTCACCGACGACGTGATCGCGGCGATGGCCGAGACGCCGAACGTCTGCCACTCGCTGCACATGCCGCTGCAGTCCGGCTCGGACGACGTGCTCCGGGTGATGCGCCGGTCGTACCGGGCCGAGAAGTACCTGGGGATCATCGAGAAGGTCCGGGCGGCGATGCCGGACGCGGCGATCACCACCGACATCATCGTCGGGTTCCCCGGCGAGACCGAGGCGGACTTCCAGCGCACCCTGGACGTGGTACGCGAGGCCCGGTTCGCCTCGGCCTTCACCTTCCAGTACTCAAAGCGCCCCGGCACCCCGGCCGCGACCATGCCCGACCAGTTGCCCAAGCAGGTCGTGCAGGAGCGCTACGAGCGGCTGATCGCCACGGTGGAGGAGATCACCTGGGCGGAGAACAAGAAGCTGGTCGGGCAGACCGTCGAGGTGCTGGTCGCCGTCGGCGAGGGACGCAAGGACGAGCGCACCGGCCGGATGTCCGGCCGGGCCCGCGACGGCCGCCTCGTCCACTTCGCGACGGGCGTAGCCGGGGCGAACGGTCTGCACGGCGCGACGGGCGTAGCCGGGGCGAACGGTCTGCACGGCGCGACGGGCGTAGCCGGGGCGAACGATCCGCACGGCGCGACGGGCGTAGCCGGGGCGAACGGTCTGCACGGCGCGACGGGCGTAGCCGGGGCGAACGATCCGCACGGCGCGACGGGCGCGCCCGGAGCGAACGGTCTGCACGGCGACGCCGGTTCGCCGGCCAGGCGGATCCGCCCCGGCGACGTCGTGCACACCACCGTCACGTACGCCGCCCCGCACCACCTCAACGCCGACGGCGAGCCGCTGTCGCACCGGCGTACCCGGGCCGGTGACGCGGCGGAGGCCGGCCGCTCCCCGCGTACCCCCGGTGTGCTGCTCGGGCTGCCGACGGTCGGCGCGCCGGCCGCGGCGCCCGCACCGACGACCGGCTGCGCCGCCCACTGACGCCGGTCGGGGCCCGACCCCGGCCGGCCCGTGCCCGATCCTGGACGTTGTGGCCTCGGGCCGTGCGCGATGCCTCTACAACCCCGATGTAGCACGGACGCGGCGCGGCCCCGGCCCCGGACACGCGGAGGGCCCGGCCCCCCGCAGGGACCGGGCCTTCCGGGGCTGCTCAGCTCAGCTGGACTGCTCGGCGAGCTGGAGGAACTGCCGCTTCGAGGCGAGCGCCTGCTCGGCCTCCTTGATCCGCCGGGCGTCGCCGGCGGCCTGGGCCCGGGCCAGCCGCTCCTCGGCCTCGGCGACCTGCGCGCGCATCTGCGCGAGCAGCGGGTTGTCCTCCTTGGTGGTCCGCCGCCACGCCGAGTCCATCACCTCGCGGACCCGCTCGTCGACCGCCCGCAGCCGCCGCTCGAGGCCGGCCGCGGCCTCCCGCGGCACCCGGCCGGCCTCGTGCCACTGCGCCTGGATCTCCCGCAGCTTGGCCTGGGCGCCCTTGGGGTCGGCGTCGACGTCCAGCGCCTCCGCCTCGGCCAGCAGCGCCTGCTTGCGCTCGAGGTTGGCCCGCTGCTCGTTGTCCCGTGCCGAGAAGACCTCGCTGCGCCGGGTGAAGAAGTGGTCCTGGGCCGCCCGGAACCGCTCCCAGAGCCGCTGCTCGGCCTCCTTCGAGGCGCGCGGCGCGGCCTTCCACTGGGTCATCAGGTCCTTGAGCTGGTTGGCGGCGGCCGCCCAGTCGCTGGAGTCCTTCAGCTTCTCCGCCTCGGCGACCAGCTCATCCTTGGCCTGCTGCGCCTGCTTGCGCTGCGCGTCCAGAGAGGCGAAGTGGGCGCCCCGGCGGCGGGTGAAGCCGTCCCGCGCGGCGGCGAACCGCTTCCACAGCTCGCCGTCGGTCTTCTTGTCGACCCCGCGGATCGTCTTCCACTCGTCGAGGATCTCCTTGAGCCGGTCCCCGGCGGTCTTCCAGCCGGTCGACTCGGCGGCCAGCTTCTCCGCCTCCTCGACGAGGGCGGTCTTGCGGGCCAGCGCCTCACTCCGCGCGGCGTCCCGGGCGGCGCGCGCCTCCCCGGCCTTCTCCTCGGCGATCGCGGCGAGCTTGTCCAGCCGCGCGGCCAGCGCGTCGATGTCGCCGACGACGTGCGCCTCGGCCAGCGAGGCGCGGATCCGGCGGATCGTGCTCAACGAACCGCCGGCGTCTGCCGCGCCCGAGTTGAGCCGTGCCTCGGTCAGGTCAACCTCGGTGACCAGGTCCGCGAAGCGCCGGGCGAAGTGCGCCAGGCCCTCCTCCGGCGCCCCCGCCTGCCAGGAACCGACCACCCGCTCGCCCTCGGCGGTCTTGACGTACACGGTGCCGTCCGCGTCCACCCGTCCGAAGGCCGTCCAGTCGCTCATGTGCCCATCCTCGTTCTCCCGGCGTCGACGGGACAGCCCCCTCGATCGCCGCCACGGCGCAGCAAAGTTGCTCCCGGCATTGTCACAGGTCCGACCCGGCCCGCGTCGAGCGCCTGTCGTCGACCGTGACCATACGGTGTCCTAGAGCTCGGACGCCCGGATCGGCGCGGGGACGCACCGGTCGATACGGCTACGGTGGACGCGTGCCTCTGGTCGCCGCCGCCGTCTGCCCGCACCCGCCCCTGATCGTGCCCGAGCTGGCCGGCGCCGCCGCCGGCGAGCTGGACGAACTCCGCGCCGCCTGCGACGCCGCGATCGCCCGCCTTTACGCCTCCGGCGCCCGCAGCATCATCGTGGTGGGCACGGGTGAGCGGACGGCCAACCTCGATTTCCCGTACCGGGGCAGCTTCGCGCCGTGGGGCCTGCCCCTGGAGGTTCGGCTCGGGCGGCACCCTGACGGTGCCGTCGGCACGGACGGACTGCCGCTGAGCCTGCTCGTGGGAGCCTGGCTGCTGCGGCGGGTGCGGCCGGAGGTACCGCCCGGCTGGCGGATGGTCTCCGTCGCGCCCGACGAGCCGGCTGAGCGGTGCGCCGCCGGCGGAGCCAGGTTGGGGTCGCCGAACCAGCCGTGGGCGCTCCTGGTGATGGGGGACGGGTCGGCCTGCCGCGGGCGGCAGGCGCCCGGCTACGACGACCCGCGCGCGCCCGTGTACGACGACGGGGTGGCCCGGGCCCTGGCCGACGCGGACGCCGAGGCCCTGCTCGGCCTGGACCCGGTGCTGTCGGCGGAGCTGAAGGCCGCCGGGCGGGCGCCCTGGCAGGTGCTGGCCGGCGCGGCCCGGGCGGCCGGCGGCGCCTGGCGCGGCCACCTCGGCTACCACGACGCTCCCTACGGCGTGTCCTACTTCGTCGCCAACTGGGAGCGGGCCCTGTGAG
>NZ_JBICUP010000007.1:0-176586 GCF_043198215.1 Micromonospora sp. NPDC048830 | reverse complement strand
AGCGCGAGGAGTGAGCTTGCGAGCCCCGCAGTCGCGAACGAAAGGTGGGCCCTGTGAGCGCGAGGAGTGAGCTTGCGAGCCCCGCAGTCGCGAACGAAAGGTGGGCCCTGTGAGCGCGAGGAGTGAGCTTGCGAGCCCCGCAGTCGCGAACGGAGGGCAGCAGTGACGGGCACGGTCGTCGCGGTGGTCGGGCCGACCGCGGCCGGCAAGTCCGCGCTGAGCGTCGCGCTCGCCCACGCCCTCGACGGCGAGGTGGTCAACGCCGACTCGATGCAGCTCTACCGGGGCATGGACATCGGCACGGCGAAGCTCACCCCGGCCGAGCGGCAGGGGGTGCCGCACCACCTGCTGGACATCTGGGAGGTCACCGAGCCGGCCAGCGTCGCCGAGTACCAGCGGCTGGCGCGGGCGGCGGTCGACGACATCCTCGCCCGGGGGAAGGTGCCGCTGCTGGTCGGCGGCTCCGGGCTGTACGTGCGGGCGGTGCTGGAGCGGTTCGAGTTCCCCGGCACCGACCCGGAGCTGCGCGAACGGCTCGAACGGGAGTTGGCCGACGCCGGGCCGGCCCCGCTGTACGCGCGGTTGCGGGAGGCGGACCCGGCGGCGGCGGCCGGCATCCTGCCCGGCAACGGGCGGCGGATCGTGCGGGCGCTGGAGGTGATCGAGCTGACCGGCGCCCCGTTCACCGCGTCGCTGCCGGAGCCGGCCCCGTACTACCCGTCGGTGCAGCTCGGGGTGGACATGGACACCGCGCTGCTGGACGAGCGGATCGCGCTGCGGGTGGACCGGATGTGGGCCGACGGCCTGGTCGCCGAGACCCGGGACCTCGTCGGCCGGGGCCTGCCCGGGGGCCGGACGGCCAGCCGGGCGCTCGGCTACCAGCAGGTGCTGCGCCTCCTGGCCGGCGAGCTGACCGAGGCGGAGGCGCACGACGAGACCGTGCGGGCGACCCGGCGCTTCGCGCGCCGGCAGCGCTCCTGGTTCCGCCGCGACCCGCGGATCCACTGGCTGGACCCGGCCGCCCCGGGATTTGCCGAGACCGCCCTGCGCCTGGTCACGGTGGGTGCGGAATGATGGGGGCGTGGAGTTCACCAAGGGCCACGGCACCGGCAACGACTTCGTCATCCTGCCCGATCCGGACGGCACGCTCGACCTGACCCCCGGCCTGGTGGCCGCGCTCTGCGACCGGCGGCGCGGGCTGGGCGGGGACGGCGTCCTGCGGGTGGTCCGGGCGGCGAAGCACCCCGAGGGCGCCGGCCTGGCCGGCGAGGCCGAGTGGTTCATGGACTACTGGAACAGCGACGGCTCGTTCGCCGAGATGTGCGGCAACGGCGCCCGGGTCTTCGTCCGCTACCTCGTGGCGACCGGTCTGGCGACGCCCACCGGCGGGGCGCTGCCGGTGGCCACCCGGGCCGGCGTCGTGCGGGCGCGCGTCGAGGGGGAGTCCGTCGCCGTCGAGATGCGCCGCCCCCGGCTGTACGACACGGCGACCGCCACCCTGGGCGGGCTGACCCTGCCCGGCACGGCGGTGGACGTCGGCAACCCGCACCTGGTCTGCGCGCTGCCGGCCGGGCTGGAGCTGGCGTCGCTGGATCTCACCCGGGCCCCCGACGTCGACCCGGCGGCCTTCCCGAGCGGGGTGAACGTCGAGTTCACGGCCCCCGGCGGCCCGGTCGAGGGCGCCGCGGCGCACGCGCTCATGCGGGTGTACGAGCGGGGCTCCGCCGAGACCCTGTCCTGCGGCACGGGCGCGTGCGCGGTGGGTGCGGTGGCGCTGCGCGACGCCGGCCTCGACACGGGCACGGTGGCGGTCGACGTGCCCGGCGGCCGCCTCACGGTCACCGTGACGACCGACACGTGCTGGCTGTCCGGCCCGGCGGTCCTGCTGGCCACCGGCGACCTGGACGCGACTGCCCTCCCGTCGACGTAGCCCATCCACCCCTCCCGCCCGGCCCGCCCTGACCCGACCCGCCTCGTTGATCAAGAGGTTTGCGTCGGAATCCGGCCCTCGGATGACGCAAACCTCTTGATCAACTGTCCGTACGGTGGCCGGCGGGGGGCCGGCGTGCGGTGGGTCACGGGTTGGCGGACGCCTCGGCGGCCAGCTCCGGGAGGTCGGCCGGGCCCGGGTCCGCGGCCGGGGGCGGGGTGGCCCCCGGGTTCTGGGCGGCGGCACGGACGGCCGCGGCGACCGCCGGGGCGACCCGGGAGTCGAAGACGCTCGGGACGATGACCGTCGGGTTGATCTTGTCCTCGCCGACCACGTCCGCGATGGCCCGGGCCGCCGCGATCGCCATCTCCTCGGTGAACTCCTCGGCGTGCGCGTCGAGCATGCCGCGGAACACGCCCGGGAAGGCGAGCACGTTGTTGATCTGGTTCGGCTGGTCCGAGCGGCCGGTGGCGACGACGGCGGCGTGCTTGCGGGCCTCCCGCGGGTCGACCTCCGGGTCCGGGTTGGCCAGCGCGAAGACGATCGCGTCCTTGGCCATCGCGGCGATGTCCTCGCCGGTGAGCAGGTTCGGCGCGCTCACCCCGATGAACACGTCCGCGCCCCGGACCGCCCCGGGCAGGTCCCCGGAGTAGTTCTCCTTGTTGGTGTTCTCCGCCAGCCACTGCCAGGCGGGGTTCAGGTCGGTCATCCCGCGGTGCAGCGCGCCCTGCCGGTCGTACGCGATGATGTCGCCGACGCCCTGGCGCAGCAGCAGCTTCATGATCGCGGTGCCCGCCGCGCCGGCCCCGGAGACGACCACCCGGACGTCCGCCAGCTGCTTGCCCACGACGCGCAGCGCGTTGGTCAGCGCGGCCAGCACGCAGATCGCGGTGCCGTGCTGGTCGTCGTGGAAGACCGGGATGTCCAGCGCGTCGCGCAGCCGGGCCTCGATCTCGAAGCAGCGCGGCGCGGCAATGTCCTCCAGGTTGATCCCGCCGTACGCGGGCGCGATCGCCTTGACGATCGCCACGATCTCGTCGGTGTCCTGGGTGTCGAGCACCACCGGCCAGGCGTCCACCCCGCCGAAGCGCTTGAACAGGGCCGCCTTGCCCTCCATCACCGGCAGCGACGCGGCCGGCCCGAGATTGCCCAGGCCCAGCACGGCCGAGCCGTCGCTGACCACCGCGACCGTGTTGCGCTTGATGGTGAGCCGGCGGGCGTCGGCCGGGTTCTCCGCGATCGCCTGGCACACCCGCGCCACCCCGGGGGTGTACGCGCGGGACAGCTCGTCACGGGTGCGCAGCGCCACCTTCGAGCTGACCTCGATCTTGCCGCCGAGGTGCAGCAGGAACGTCCGGTCGGAGACCTTGCGGACGTCCACCCCGTCGAGCGCGGTCAGCGCCTCCACCACCTGGTCGGCGTGGCCGGCGTCGGCGGTGTCGCAGGTCAGGTCGACCAGCACGTGGGTCGGGTCGGAGTCGACGACGTCCAGCGCGGTGACGATCGCCCCGGCCTCGCCCACGGAGGTGGTCAGCCGGCCGATCGAGGAGGCGTCGGCGGGCACGGCGATCCGGATGGTGATCGAGAATCCCGCACTCGGAAGTCGGGTGATGGCCACTGCGGATCCCTCCGTCGACGCTGGGTCGTCATGTCGTTCGCATTTCTACCCGCTCTGCGAGGTCGCGCCGCATTCGACCCCGGTTCCGGTGATGCATTCGACGGGCATATAGCGGGTGCGTCGGGCGTTGGCACATGTCAGGATTGCTGACACGCGCCAGAAACACCCGGCGCGGGACACAACGGACAGGAGACACAGCTTGCGAGACCAGGAGACCTACGTTCACCTCGAGGACGACGAGCTCGACGTCACCACCGGCGAGTACGAGCTGTCGGAGCGGCAGGCGTTGCGGCGGGTCCCGGGCCTCTCCACCGAGCTGACCGACATCACCGAGGTCGAGTACCGCCAGCTCCGGCTGGAGCGGGTCGTCCTCGTCGGCGTCTGGACCGAGGGTACCCAGGCCGAAGCGGAGAATTCCCTCACCGAGCTGGCGGCGCTGGCCGAGACGGCCGGCTCGCAGGTGCTCGAGGGGCTGATCCAGCGCCGCAACCGCCCCGACCCGGCCACCTACATCGGCCGGGGCAAGGTCGACGACCTGGGCGCGGTGGTCCTCGCCACCGGCGCCGACACCGTGATCTGCGACGGCGAGCTGTCGCCGTCCCAGCTGCGCAACCTGGAGCAGCGCACCAAGGTCAAGGTGGTCGACCGCACCGCCCTGATCCTCGACATCTTCGCCCAGCACGCCAAGAGCAAGGAGGGCAAGGCGCAGGTCGAGCTGGCCCAGCTGGAGTACCTGTTGCCCCGGCTGCGGGGTTGGGGCGAGACGCTGTCCCGGCAGACCGGTGGTTCCGGCCGCGGCGGCGGCGCCGGCGGCGGCGTGGGCCTGCGTGGGCCCGGTGAGACCAAGCTGGAGACCGACCGGCGCCGGATCCGGCACCGGATCGCGCGGCTGCGCCGCGAGATCAAGGGCATGACGACGGTACGGCAGACCAAGCGCGCCCGCCGCTCCCGCAACGCCGTCCCGGCGGTGGCCATCGCCGGGTACACCAACGCCGGCAAGTCCAGCCTGCTCAACCGCCTGACCGGGGCCGGGGTGCTGGTGGAGAACGCCCTGTTCGCCACCCTCGACCCGACGACCCGCCGGGCGACCGCGGCCGACGGCCGGGTCTACACCCTCTCCGACACGGTCGGGTTCGTCCGGCACCTGCCGCACCAGATCGTCGAGGCGTTCCGCTCGACGCTGGAGGAGGTCGCCGACGCGGACCTGGTGGTGCACGTCGTCGACGGGACCCACCCCGACCCGGAGGAGCAGGTCCGGGCGGTCCGCGAGGTGCTGGCCGAGGTCGGCGCGGACCGGCTGCCCGAGCTGCTGGTGGTCAACAAGACCGACGCCGCCGACGAGGAGACGCTGCTGCGGCTCAAGCGGCTCTGGCCGGACGCCGTGTTCGCCTCCGCCCATTCCGGGCAGGGGATCGACGAGGTGCGGGCGGTGATCGAGCAGCGGCTGCCCAGCCCGGCCGTGGAGGTCCGCGCGGTGCTGCCGTACGACCGGGGTGACCTGGTCGCCCGGGTGCACCGGCAGGGCGAGGTGCTCAGCGCCGCCCACCTGCCGGAGGGGACGCTGCTGCACGTACGCGTCGGCGAGGCGCTCGCCGCCGAGTTGGCCCCGTACGCCGCGGAGGAACGCCTCGTCGCCCACGCCGGGTGAGACCGCCCGGCGGCACCGGGTCGTCGCCGACGACCCGGTGCACCGTGGCCGCCGGGGTCGATGTCCCGGCGGAACGTGGCGGTAATCCCGGCATGCGACACTGACCCCATGCGCCGCGCTGTTTCCTCGGTCACGGTCACGGTTGCCCTCGGCGTGCTCGGGGCGACCGTGGCGGTTCCCGGAGTCGCCCTGGCCGCCCCCGCCGCGGGGGCCGCGCCCGAGCCCGGCAAGAAGCGCTGCACGGTGACCGACGAACGGCTGCGGGAGCTCTCCGGCCTGGTGGCCACGAAGAGCGGTTACATCGTCGTCAACGACTCGTCGCAGATCGAGGCGCGTAAGCGGGTCTTCTTCCTCGACAGCAAGTGCAAGCCGGCGAAGGAGCCGGTCCGGTACTCGGGCAACGGCCCCTTCGACACCGAGGACCTGGCGCTGTCCCCGGACGGCGAGACGCTCTGGATCGCCGACACGGGGGACAACATCACCAGCACCCAGCGGCGCGAGCGGGTGGCCGTGTGGAGCATGCCGGTCGACGGCTCGGAGAGGCCGGTGCTGCACCGTCTCTCGTACCCCGAGGGCAAGCCGCACGACGCCGAGGCGCTGCTGATCGGCGACGACAACAAGCCGCTGATCATCACCAAGGTCGCCAGCGGCAAGGCCGAGATCTTCACCCCGTCCGGGAAGCTGAAGAGCGGGGACACCGACCCGGTCCCGATGACCAAGGTCGGCGAGGTCTCGCTGCCGAAGACGAACACCCCGAACCTGCTCAACACCATCGGCCGGGTCGCCATCACCGGCGCGGCCCGCTCGCCGGACGGCAGCAGGGTGGTGCTGCGCACGTACGCGGACGCCTTCGAGTACGACGTCGCCGGCGGGGACATCGTCGGGGCGCTGACCAAGGGCAAGCCCAAGGTCACCCAGTTGACGGATCCGTTCGGTGAGGCGATCTCGTACACCACCGACGGCAAGTCGTTCGTCACCGTCTCCGACGGCGGCGAGCTGGCCGAGGACGATCCCATCGAGATCCTGGCCTACACCCCCTCGACGAAGGGGGCGGAGGCGCTGGCCGGCGACGACGGCGGCCCGCCGAAGCCGACGGCGCAGAAGTCCTGGATCGAGGGACTGAGCCTGAACGAGATCACCTATCTGATCGCGGCCGTCGGCGTGATCGGCGCGCTCATGGTGGGCGCGGGTGTCGTCGGCATCCTGCGGGCCCGCAGGCGCCCGGCAGCCGACCCGAAGGGCGGCGCCGACCCGGCCGAGTGGGACGGCGGCGCGGGCGGCCGTTACCCCGACCAGCCTCCCCGCAGGCGCGACGGTTCCCCGGACGGTGACGGCGGGCGTGGCGGTGTGTACGGCGGGGCGGCCGGCGGCGGCTACGGCGGCGCCGCGGCGGGCCCCGGCCCCGCCCGGGGCGCGTCGGGCGGGGTGTACGGCGGTGGCCGACCTGCCGGTGGCCCCCAGGGCGGCCGGCCAGCCGGCGGCGGCCGTCCCGAGAGCGGGGGCGTCTACGGCGGTGGTCGGCCCGCGGGCGGCGGCGTGTACGGCGGCGGCCAGCCCGCGGCCCGGCCTCCGGCGGGTGGCCGTCCCGCCCGGGGCGGACAGCCCGGTGGCGGCGGTGGGGCCTACGGTGGTGGCCGGCCCGAGCCGCCGCGCGCGGCGGGCCCGCGGGACCCACGCCCGGGACGGCCGGGCGATGGCGGTTGGGACGACGGCCGGGGGGGCTACGGCCCGCCTCCGGGCCGTGGGCACCGGGGCGACCGGCACTGACCGGCACCCCGCCCCCGGCGATCTTGCACTTTCGACCCCCGGTATGAACCATCTGCCCGGCTCGCCTGGGCGCGAAGTGCAAGATCGCGCTGCGCTCGCAGGCGGTCAGATCCGGCGCAGGACCGCGACGACCCGCCCCATGATGGTGGCGTCGTCGCCGGGGATCGGGTCGAAGGCCGGGTTCTGCGGCATCAGCCAGACGTGACCGTCCCGGCGCCGGTAGGTCTTCACGGTCGCCTCGCCGTCGAGCATCGCGGCGACGATCTCGCCCGAGTCGGCGGTCGGCTGCTGCCGGACCACCACCCAGTCGCCGTCGCAGATCGCGGCGTCGAGCATCGAGTCGCCCTTGACCTGGAGCATGAAGACCTCGCCCTCGCCGACCAGCTCGCGGGGGAGGGGGAAGACGTCCTCCACCGCCTGCTCGGCGAGGATCGGCCCACCGGCGGCGATCCGGCCCAGCATCGGCACGTACGCGGGGGTGGGCCGCTGGGAACGGCGCGCCTCGTCGTCGAGCGCGTCGCCGGGGGTTCGCACGTCCACCGCGCGCGGGCGGTTCGGGTCGCGGCGCAGGAAGCCCTTCTTCTCCAGCTCCTTGAGCTGGTAGGCGACGCTGGACGGGGAGACCAGGCCGACGGCCTCGCCGATCTCGCGGACGCTCGGCGGGTAACCGTGCCGCTCGACCCAGGTGCGGATGAACTCCAGGATGCGGCGCTGGCGGGCGGTGAGGTCGATCGCGGCCGGGTCGGGGAACGAGCTGACCACGGGGGTGACCGGGCGCACGGCGGGCTGGCCCGTGCGGCTGCGGGCGGCGCGGGGACGCCGAGCGGCCGGGGGACCCGCCTCGGCGCTCTGCTGCGGGTTCTTCGGCCGGCTGGCCCGGTCCTCGGTCACGTCCGTCCTCCCTGGTCGGCGCTCGGATGCCCCGGCGGCTCGTGGTGCGTGCGAAAGGGTGTGCGACCGTTCCGGCGGTGGCTCGCCGGCGCGGTTGTTCTTGACCGTATAGGTGAGATCGGTCATTTTCAAACATCTGTACGACGTTCTTCGGCGTGTCGGACCGGAAAAGCGAGATATCCGAACGCCTGTTCTGGTAAATGGTACGCGGCTCTCGTACATCAGTTCGAGATCCGGGGTGCCGTGTCCGGTTGTGATCGGCCGGTCCGGCGGGCGTGTCCGGGGGCAGTCGTGCCGCGTTGGGGGTTTCGGCGGCGAGCGGAGGGGAGAAGAGCGGACGTGATCCTGGCGACTCGCCGGACACGCCGTTCAACTTGACCTCGGTTCGCCGGACGCCTACGGTCGACCCCTAGATGTAGTAGTCACATGGGCGTAAGTCGCCTACAGGTTGGGTTCAACTACCGACCGCACTTCCCGCTACCGCACCCGGTGGCGATCCCCGCGCGGGGTCGGCGCCGCGGTTCGGCGTGCCCGAGGGCGGCCGGTACCGCCCGCCGTCGATGAAGGAGGTCTGGCGATGCGGTGCCCCTACTGCCGGCACGCCGACTCGCGGGTGGTCGACTCGCGGGAGGCCGACGACGGCCAGTTGATCCGCCGGCGGCGGGCGTGCCCGGAGTGCGGCAAGCGGTTCACCACCGTCGAGGAGGCGGTGCTCGCGGTGGTGAAGCGCAGCGGGGTGACCGAGCCGTTCAGCCGCACCAAGATCATAGGTGGGGTGCGCAAGGCGTGCCAGGGGCGGCCGGTCGACGAGGACTCGATCGCCCTGCTGGCCCAGAAGGTCGAGGAGACCGTCCGGGCCAAGGGGGCCGCCGAGCTCCCCAGCCACGAGGTGGGGCTGGCGATCCTAGGCCCGCTGCGGGACCTGGACGAGGTGGCGTACCTGCGCTTCGCCAGTGTCTACCGCTCGTTCGACTCCCTCGCGGACTTCGAGCGCGAGATCGAGACGTTGCGCGCCGCCGCCCGTGCCCGGGAGGGCGCCGGGGCGGAGGGCCACGCCGAGGCGGCGGGGGCCGCCGGGCGTACCAATTGATTTTTCTGGTTTCTGACAGTGGGACGCGCGGTGGGTGACCGCGCAGACGAGGGGGCGGATGACATGGCGGGGGACGGCGTGACAGCAAGTCGGTCGCGGGCGAAGGCCGGCGCGGGACTCAAGGTCGAGCGGGTGTGGACGACCCAGGGGGTCCACCCGTACGACGAGGTGACGTGGGAGCGTCGCGATGTCGTGATGACGAACTGGCGGGACGGCTCGATCAACTTCGAGCAGCGCGGGGTCGAGTTCCCCGAGGCCTGGAGCATCAACGCGGCCAACATCGTGACCACCAAGTACTTCCGGGGCGCGGTGGGCACCCCGGAGCGGGAGTGGTCGCTCAAGCAGCTGATCGACCGGGTGGTCAGCGCCTACCGCACGGCCGGCGAGGAGCACGGCTACTTCGCCACCCCGGCCGACGCCGAGGTGTTCGCGCACGAGCTGACCTGGATGCTGCTGCACCAGGTGTTCAGCTTCAACTCGCCGGTCTGGTTCAACGTGGGCACGCCCTCGCCGCAGCAGGTCAGCGCGTGCCTACCGTACGACTCTCTGGTCAGCACTCCGAGCGGCCTCGTGCCGATCGGCAAGCTGGTCGAGGACAACGCCGTCGGGGCCAAGGTGTACGACGGCAACGGCCTGACCCGGATCGTCGCCGTCAAGGCCAACGGGGTGCGCGAGGTCATCCGGCTGCACACGAAGGCGGGCTACACGCTCGACGTCACCCCGGACCACGTGGTGTGGAAGAGCACGGGCCAGGGCACGGGCCGGTGGGTCGAGGCCGGCACGCTGGAGCCCGGCGACAAGCTGGAGTGGCACCGCACGTACGCCTACGGCGAGGACGAGATCAGCCTGCGGGAGATCCGGGAGGCCGCGCTCGCCGGCTGGCTGCAGTCGGACGGGTTCGTGGGTCAGTACGACGAGGGCACCAACCGGTCGCTGACGATCGAGGCGATGACGGTCAACGACGACGAGTCGGACTGGGTCACCGGCGCGCTCGACGAGGTGTTCGCCGACGCGCACCGGCACGAGCGCGCGGTGGTTACGCAGAGCGACGAGCTGGACTGTCGACGTACCCGCCTCTACGGCGAGCACCTGCGCCCGTTCGTGGAAAAGTGGGGCCTGCTCACCCGCGGCGTGGACATGGAGGTGCCGAAGCCGCTCCTCACGGCGCCGCTGCCGGTCGTCGCGGCGTACCTGCGCAGCATCTTCCAGGCCGAGGGCTACGTCTCGGCGCGCGAAAGCTCGACGCTCGTGGCCGTGGACATGATCTCCGAGAAGCTGATCCGTGGCGTGCAGAGCCTGCTGCTGCGATTCGGAATCTTTGCCCGCGTCGGGTACAAGGCCGACCCGCGCCCGGACCGCAAGGGCTGCTGGTCGGTGCGGATCCAGAACGACGGCGACCGGGATCTCTTCGCCACCCACATCGGATTCGTCGGCGCCGAGAAGATGGCCAAGCTTGACGCGAGCTTCGCCATGCCGGGCCGGCCGGCCGCCGACACCAAGCGGCTGGAGATCGACCGCGTCGAGCCGCTCGGGGCGATGGAGGTCTACGACATCCAGACCGAGAGCGGCGAGTTCCTGGCCGGCAACCTGCGGGTGCACAACTGCTTCATCCTGGCCGTCGACGACTCGATGGACTCGATCCTCGACTGGTACAAGGAGGAGGGGCTGATCTTCAAGGGCGGCTCCGGCTCCGGCGTGAACCTGTCCCGGATCCGCTCCTCCCGGGAGCTGCTCTCCTCCGGCGGCACCGCCTCCGGCCCGGTCAGCTTCATGCGCGGCGCCGACGCGAGCGCGGGGACCATAAAGTCCGGCGGGGCCACCCGGCGCGCGGCCAAGATGGTCATCCTCGACGTGGACCACCCGGACATCGAGGAGTTCGTGGTCACCAAGGCGCGCGAGGAGGACAAGATCCGCGCGCTGCGGGACGCCGGCTTCGACATGGACCTCGGCGGCGCCGACATCGTCAGCGTGCAGTACCAGAACGCCAACAACTCGGTGCGCGTCTCCGACGAGTTCATGAACGCGGTGGAGAACGGCGGCGGCTTCGACCTGCGCGGCCGGCTCGACGGGCAGACCATCGAGACGATCGACGCCAGGAAGCTGTTCCGCACCATCTCCCACGCCGCGTGGGAGTGCGCCGACCCGGGCCTGCAGTACGACGACACCATCAACGACTGGCACACCTGCCCGGAGACCGGGCGGATCACCGCGTCGAACCCGTGCTCGGAGTACCTGCACCTGGACAACTCCTCGTGCAACCTGGCCTCGCTCAACCTGATGAAGTTCCTCCGCGCCGACGGGGGCTTCGAGGTGGAGAAGTTCGTCAGGAGCGTCGAGTTCGTCATCACCGCGATGGACATCTCCATCTGCTTCGCCGACTTCCCGACCGAGAAGATCGGCGAGACCACCCGCGCGTACCGGCAGCTCGGCATCGGGTACGCCAACCTCGGCGCGCTGCTGATGGCCTCCGGCCTGCCGTACGACTCGGACCAGGGCCGCTCGCTGGCCGCCGCCATCACCTCGCTGATGACCGGCACCGCGTACCGCCGTTCCGCCGAGTTGGCTGGCGTCGTCGGCCCGTACGACGGCTACGCCCGCAACGCGGAGCCGCACAAGCGGGTCATGCGCAAGCACGCCGCCGCCAACGACGGGATCAAGCCGGCCGGCACCGTGGCCACCGCCATCCAGCGGGAGGCCACGAAGCAGTGGACGCAGGGCAACAAGATCGGTGACAAGTTCGGCTGGCGGAACTCGCAGGCCAGCGTGCTCGCCCCGACCGGCTGCCTCACTCCGGACACGCTGGTCACTACCGACCGTGGGCTGATGCGCCTCGGCGAGATCGGCGACGTCTACGGCGACCGCTGGCAGGACATCGACATGCAGGTGTCCACCGACGAGGGGGCCCGACGCGCCACCAAGTTCTTCGTCAACGGCGAGGAGCCGACCCGCCGCGTGGTCACCGAGGGCGGTTACTCGATTCAGGGCACCCTGGCCCACCGGATCAAGGTGGTCGATCAGCAGACCGGTGAGTGGGTGTGGAGGCGGATGGCGGAGGTCAACCCGGGCGATCTCGTGCCGATCCAGCTCGGCACGCTGGTCGGCGAGCCGCGGCGGGTGCCGCTGCCGGTGCTCGACCAGGCGTACTACGCCGGTGACCGGCGGCTGCATGTGCCCGACGCGGTCGACGGGGACCTGGCCGAGCTGGTGGGCTACTTCATGGGCGACGGCAGCCTGCACGCCAAGGGCGTCCGTTTCTGCGTCGCCGACACCGACCTCGATGTCGTCGAGCGGCTCCGGGTCCTCGGCAAGGCGCTCTTCGGCCTGGAGCCGGTGGTGACGGCACAGGCCGGTTACCACGAGGTGACCCTGCAGTCGGTGCGGCTGGCCCGGTGGTGGCAGGCGGCCGGCTTCGCCAAGACGCTTCCGGACGCCGACCACACGGGCAAGGGTTGGTCGCCCCGGGTGCCGTCGGCGATCCTGGAGTCCAACGACGTCACGGTGTACGCGGGCTTCCTGCGCGGTCTCTTCGAGGCCGACGGGACGGTCGCGGGCGGGGTGCCGTCGGTGTCCACCTCGAGCGAGTCCTTCGCCGCCGAGGTGCGTACCGTGCTACTCGCCCTCGGGATGGCGACGACCACCCGGCGTACGACCAGCGGCATGGGCTCGGACATGTGGCAGGTCCGGCTGCGCAACGTGGAGCACGCGATCGCGTTTGACGAGATCGTCGGCTTCGTCGGTGACCGGAAGGCGCGCCTGCTGGTCACCGAGCCGGCCCAGACGGGCAACCGGGACCGGATCCACCTGTCCGCGCAGGTGTGGGACCTGCTGGTGCCGGCCGGGCACGAGCTGCGCGACGCGGTGCTGCAGTCGCTGCGCAGGACCGGCGGCGTGCCTCGGGCGGTTGCGGTTCGACTCTTCGCCGAGACCGGCGACGCCCGGCTCGGCCAGGCGCTCGGGTACCTGTTCGAGAGGGTCGCGGCGAACGAGGACGGCGGCGTCCAGCCGACCTACGACCTGTCGGTGCCGGCGAACGTCACCTACGTGGCGTCGGGCTTCGTGAGCCACAACACCATCGGCCTGATGATGGACTGCGACACCACCGGCGTCGAGCCGGACCTGGCGCTGGTCAAGTTCAAGAAGCTTGTCGGCGGCGGCTCGATGCAGATCGTCAACCAGACCGTCCCGCGCGCCCTGCGCAGCCTCGGCTACCCCGAGGAGCAGGTCGAGGCGATCGTCGAGCACATCGCCGACCACGGGCACGTCGTGGACGCCCCCGGCCTCAAGCCGGAGCACTACGCGGTCTTCGACTGCGCCATGGGCGAGCGGTCCATCGCGCCGATGGGTCACGTGCGGATGATGGCGGCCGTCCAGCCGTTCATCTCCGGCGCCATCTCCAAGACGGTCAACATGCCGGAGCAGGCGACCGTCGAGGACGTCGAGAAGATCTACTTCGAGGGCTGGAAGCTCGGCCTCAAGGCGTTGGCGATCTACCGGGACAACTGCAAGGTCGGCCAGCCGCTGTCGGCGGCCAAGAAGACCAAGGCCGTCGAGACCCCGGCCGCCGAGGTCGAGAAGGTGGTCGAGAGGGTCGTCGAGTACCGGCCGGTGCGCAAGCGGCTGCCGAAGAAGCGGCCGTCGGAGACGATCTCCTTCTCCGTCGGCGGCGCCGAGGGCTACCTCACCGCGTCGTCGTACCCGGACGACGGCCTCGGCGAGGTCTTCCTCAAGATGTCCAAGCAGGGCTCGACCCTGGCGGGCGTGATGGACGCCTTCTCGGTGGCGATCTCCATCGGTCTCCAGTACGGCGTCCCGCTGGAGACGTACGTCAGCAAGTTCACCAACATGCGCTTCGAGCCGGCCGGCATGACCGACGACCCGGACGTGCGGATGGCCGCCTCGGTGATGGACTACATCTTCCGTCGCCTGGCCCTGGACTTCCTGCCGTACGAGCGCCGCGCGGAGCTGGGCATCTTCACCGCCAAGGAGCGGGCCGCGCAGCTTGCGGCCGAGGCGGAGGCGGAGGCGAACGGTGCGGACCTCACCGCGATGGCCGCCTCCGCACCGGTCGAGGCCAAGCCGGAGGAGCCGAAGGCCGGCGCGGTCGTCCAGCCCGCGCGGGAGGTGGCGGACGCCGCCGCCACCAAGCCGGCCCCGTCGGTGGGTTCCAGCACCGAGTTGCTGGAGGCCGTCCTGGGCAAGGCCGCGGACGCGCCGCTGTGCTTCACCTGCGGTACGAAGATGCGACCGGCCGGTAGCTGCTACGTCTGCGAGGGCTGCGGCTCCACCAGCGGCTGCAGCTGACCTGCACTGAATGACGGCGACCGCCCGACCCCTGGAGAGGGGCGGGCGGTCGCCCGTCATCTTGCTTGGATGTCGTTGCCACCGGCGGTAGCATCGACTCGTGAGCGCCGAACCTCTTCCTCCGTATCCGTCGTCCGAGGAGGACGCCGCAGAATCTCCCGGGTCCACGGAACTCTCCCGTTTGATGTCGGAGATGCTCGATGCGATCCACGACATGGGGAAGGCTTCGCCGGAGTTCAGGGCTGAGGCGGAGCGGCTACTGGCCGGCGGTGCGCGCGAGCGAGGTCGGCGGCTCCGGTTGGGCGGTCGCGCCCGCAAGGTGAGCGTGTCGATGCCCGAAGACCTCACGGCCGCCGTGCAGCAGCGGGTCGGGCGTGGCGAGTTCAGCCAGTACGTCACCGAGGCCGTGGCCCGGCAGCTCGAGTTGGATCTCCTCGGGGAACTCGCGGAGTTGCTGGAGGGGGAGTACGGGCCGATCTCCGACGAGGCACTGACCGAGGCGAGGAATTCGTGGCCAGACGCCCGGTAGGTGCGGGCGGCGCGCTCGTCCTGGACAGCGAAGGACTGGTCAAGCTCTCGGCGGGAGATCAGCGGGTTCGTGCGTTCCTCCAGATCGCGCACGAGCGCGGCGCCAGGGTCGTCGTCAGCGCCGTGACCCTGACCGAGGTGCTCCGGGGTGGCCCCCGCGACGCGGCCGTCCATCGGGTCCTGTCGCGGATCACGGTGGCGCCGGTGAGCCCGGAACTCGGCCGACGTGCCGGCGAACTGCTCGGGGAGGCGGGGCTGTCCGGGCACCGGCGCGCGATCGACGCGCTGGTCGCGGCGACCGCCCTGGAACTCTCCCGCCCGGTGGTGCTGTTGACCAGCGATCCGGATGACCTGAGCAGGCTGGTCGACGAGCCGGACCGGCCCAAGGAGCAGCGGGTCGCCGTCGTTCACGTGTGACCTGCCGCGTCGAGGCTGTTCGGCGTCGGCGATGACTGCGACGATCCAGGCATGACGATCGCCGCGGGGTTCATCGAGTTCGCCAGGCGCGAGACGCGCGGCGTCTCGCCCGCGTACGAACGGCTGTCGCTCGCGGTCTCCCGCGACGACGAGCTGCTGGCCCTGCTCGGTACGCTCCCGCCGGCCAAGTGGCAGCCGAACGTGCTGTTCGGCGTCGTCCGGTTCCTCGGCGGCCCGGTCGACGAGCCAGGCGCGTTCCGCGAGTACACGCTCGCGAACTGGCCGGCGGTCGAGGCGCAGCTACGCGTCCGCGTCACGCAGACCAACGAGGCCGGCCGGTGCGCCGTGCTGCTGCCGGTGCTCGCCGCGCTGCCGCAGCCGCTCGCGCTGCTGGAGGTCGGCGCGTCCGCCGGGCTGTGCCTGTATCCCGACCGGTACGCCTACCGTTACGGCGATCACCTGGTCGGCTCCGGCGAGCCGGTTCTCGACTGCGCGGCGACCGGCGTGCCGCCGCCGGGCGGCGTACCGCAGGTGGTGTGGCGGGCGGGGCTCGACCTGAACCCGCTCGACGTGACCGATCCCGCGGACGTCGCGTGGCTCGACGCCCTCATCTGGCCGGAGCACGCGCACCGCCGCGCCCGGCTGCGAGCGGCGGCGGCCGTCGCCGCGGCCGAGCCGCCACTGCTGGTACGCGGCGACCTGGTGGACGACCTGCCCGCGCTGGCCGCGCGGGCACCCGCCGACGCGACGCTGGTGGTGTTCCACACCTCCGTGCTCTACCTGGTGCCGGCGCCGCGGCGGCAGGCGTTCGCCGCACTGGTACGCGAGCTGCCCGGCCACTGGGTCGCGAACGAGGCCCCGGAGGTGCTGCCCTACGCGGGGCTGCCGGAACCGCCGGGCGACGCGCTGCACCACGTGCTGGCGCTGGACGGGACGCCGCTCGCCTGGACCCGGGGGCACGGGCAGGGGATCACCTGGTTCGCGTGACGCGGCCGGCGGATCAGCGGTCCTCGTCGCCCTCTGTGGGGCGGGGCGGTCTGTTGTGCCGGGCCCACTCGTCCACCTCGTCGGCGTCCCAGACCGTCATCCCGATCAGGCGGGCGACGGGTTCGGGGAAGCCGGGCCTGCGGGTGATCTGCAGAACCCGCTGACGCGTAACGCCGAACAGGGCGGCCAACTCGCCAGGCCCGTACAAGCGCGGTCGCTTCACGGACTGAAGGTAGGCGCGACACGCCCTTTACGATTGTCACTTACAGATTGACAACCGATCCGTGTGCGGTGTTTGCTGAACTCGGTTCTGCCGGTCTGACCGCCGGACGCGATGACCAAGAGGTTTGCGTCAGGCCAGAGATCGACTCTGACGCAAACCTCTTGATCGTCGGCGGAGGGCCGGATGCCCAAGCGTGTGTCGTACGACGAGTACCTGCTCGCGGCGGCGTTGACCTTCGCCCGCCGGCACCGGCCGGTCTGGTCGTGGCGGCGGTGGCGACGGATCTGCCGCTGTGGTGCCGAGTTGCCGTGTCGGGCTCGTCATCGGATTCCGCTGTCACGGGGTCACTGGCCAGGGGAGGAGCATGAGTGAACGAGGAGCAGTCGCGGCAGATCCTCGCGGTCCATCTGCCCGGACTCGACGGCCTCTGTTGCGGCTGTCGCTGGTGGTGGGCGCGGCTGGTGCCGTACCCCTGTTATCAGGCCGACTGGGCCGCGCGTTGCCTGGCGCGCGCCGCGACCAGGCGCTTCCTGGACGGTCTACGATGACGACGCACGGGCCGGTCCTTCCACTGGGGACGTGCGGTGGCTGCGATGCGCCGTGGCCGTGCGAGACGCGCCGACAGGAACTGCGGGCGGCGTTCGACGGCACTCCCGTTTCGCTCGGCCTCTATATGGGCTCGTATCTCGTCTCGGCCGCCGAGGACCTGTTCTGGATGCCGGCCGGGACGTTGCACCGACGGTTCCTGGGGTGGGTCCGGTGAGCCTGATCCGACCCGGCGACGAGCGCTTCCACTACAGCGACAACTCGCACCGGTGGATCCCGCCCGACCCCGACTTCGACCAGGAGGTGTGGAACGAGATGGTTCGCCAGCACAAGGAGCAGCACCTGCACGAGCTGCGGCGGCGTCCGGGTCGGGGTGCGCGTCGGGGTCACTCTTGGGAGCGATGATCGACACCAGGTCGGCGGCATGGGGGTATCCGGAGTAGGTGGATACGGCAATGTCGGCGACATGGCGAGGTGGGCAGGCCGGGTAGGGTCGCCGATCATGGGGGAGCCGAGCTGGCTGCGGGAGACCCGGGCGGCGTACGACACGGTGGCCGTCGACTACGCCCGGCTGATCGATCACGTGGAGGGAGCGGGCGGGCCGCTGGACCGGGCGATGCTGGCCGCGTACGCCGAGACGGTCGGCGCCGCCGGGCCGGTCGTCGAGGTCGGCTGCGGCACCGGGCGGATCACCGCACACCTGCGCGACCTGGGCCTGGACGTCGCCGGGATCGACCTGTCCCCGGGGATGGTCGCGGTGGCCCGCGACGCCTGGCCGGGGCTGCGCGTCGCCGTCGGCTCGATGACCGACCTGCCGCTGCCCGACGGCGGCCTCGCCGGCCTGGTCGCCTGGTACTCGATCATCCACCTGCCGCCGGAGCTGCTGCCCGGGGTGTTCGCCGAGTTCCACCGGGTGCTGGCCCCGGGCGGCGAGCTGCTGCTCGCGTTCAAGGCGGGTGACCGGCGCATCCGACTGGAGCAGGCGTACGGGCACGTCGTCTCCTACGACGTGCACTGGCTGCCCCCGGAGCGGATCGCCGCGCAGCTGGCCGACGCCGGGTTCACGGTGCACGCGCGCCTGGTCCGCGAGCCGGAGGGCTACGAGAAGAGCCCCCAGGCGTTCCTGATGGGGCGCCGCCGGTGAGCGTCGCGGCGGCGACACCGTCCACTCGACGTCGGGCAGCCGCAGCCGGCTCGACCCCCGCATGCCGACCAGCGTGAAACACCCAAGCCCAACCAAGCCGACAACGCCAAACCCCTGGTCAACCACCCTGACCAGCCGAGCTTGACAACCGCCGCTTACGTTGGTCAGCCCAGTCGGAGGGTGGCCGTGTACATCGGAAAGGCGTCGTCCTCGTCGAGGTCGCAGAGCGTCCAGCCGGTGCCCTCGGCCAGTCCGCCCAGCTCCTGCGGGGAGAGCAAGAGCAAGTCGAACCAGTCGCTGCTGACATCCTCGAAGCGGGCCCGCATCCGGTACTGACCAAACATCCGGCCGGCGGCGACGTTGCCTTCGCCGTACCGCTGGTGGGCGGCGTGGGTGAGGCGGTACGGGTTTATTCCGGTCCCGATTATCCGGGCGCCGGACCGTGCCAGCCGGGTCAGCGAGGAGAGGATGTGACGACCCGCGGCGCGGCTGCCCAACAGACCGAGGTTGCCGCCCAGCAACAGGAAGGTGTCAAAGGTGCCCAGCTCGGCGGGGAGCGCGCCCAGATCGGCGAGTTCGACATCAACGCCGAGGGAATGGGCCACGGCGACCATACCGGGCGAGTTGTCGACGCCGCGGACGTCGAGTCCCCGCCGCATCAGCGCCCGTGCATGCCGCCCGGCTCCGCAACCGAGGTCGAGGACCATCCCGGTAGCCGCCAGCGGGGCACGCCGCTCGACCTCGGACCAGGTGGTGTCCTCAGACAGGTAGACCGCGGCGTCGTTGACGGTCAGCATCCCGTCGTCGCGCTCGAGCACCGCATGGGCGATCCCGGCATAGGACCCTGCGCGGTGACACGCCTGGACCGCCGCCCCGATGGCGTCACCGCCGGCGGGCGCGACCGTCGTTCTCGTCGTTGTCATGGCGACCTCTCTCAATCCGGAGTGGAGGTGCCAGGGCGCGCTCAGTCGCGCCCTGGCACCAGCGGGCCGCCATGATGGTCAGTGCCCGCACCTCGGCTCGGTCGTCGGACCGGACTCGGATGAGCCGGACTTAGCCGTCGATGAGGTCCTCGACCGAGGCGCTCACCTCGTTGGTCACGTAGTACTTGGCGATCTCCTCGGCGCGCCTGCCACCGGAAAAGATCTCGTCGAGTTCGGCGTCCGAGGGCGTACCAGTCGTCTTGATCATGGATCTTCCTTTCGTAGCGGCGGCCGCCGTCCGATTCCGGGGCCAACTGTTATGTGGTTACTGCGGTGGTGCCGTTTTCGGTAGAACCCGTGGCGGCTGGTTCCCGGCACCAGCCGGGTGACCAGGGCCGGAGGCGTCACCTGTGCGACAGGTGCGCGCCGTGAGTGCCATCGTCGGACCGAAGGGAAGTGCCGTCGCCATACCGGAAGAAGAGGTAGTACGGCTTGGCCGCCGCGATCACGCTGTCGACGGCGCCGAGACCGCGGTCCAGGGCCGCCAGAGGCAAGTCCTCGCGCGTGGTCTCCCAGCATGTGGCCACCATGTCTAGCACAAGATCGTCGTTGATCGCTGCGATGCTGAGACCGTCCCGCTGTGCGGTGATCCTGTCGTTGATCTCCCAGGCCCGGTCGTTGAGGTCTCCGGCGTTCGCCCAGGCGGGCTGCGTCCGAGCCCAGGCCAGCGCCGCCTCGTCCGGCAGCACTCCCGGGCCCCAGCGATAGCTACGCACCAGGAACCTGACGAGCTGTTCCCGGACGGACAGCCGGGACCTCTCCCCCGCGGTAGTCCACTCCTTGAGGAACGGCAGCTTGGCGGCACCCCCGGGCCATCGATAGAAGCCCCGGTGCGCACCGTGCCGCAGCGCGGTCTCCGTGGTGTCGCCGGCCGGCTCGGCTCCTCGATCGCCGCACTGTGCACGACATTCTGCCGCGATCCTCTCCAGCACGAGCTCTTCGTAGCGGCGGGGATAGTCCTCCCCCATAAGCTGCATGACTCGCAGCCGGTTGATATCGGCCGTACGCGCGCCCGGGTCGCCCGCCGCACGGCCGGCCGCGGCGATCTCCCAGACGTGCAGGTAACTCGTCCGTGCGCAGCGCTCCGGCAGCACCGGAGCGGTGGTGTCACGCTCCGGCATCCCGGTCATAACCTTGATCAGGGCCCAGGCGTCGTCCCGCTTGGGATCCTGGCGGTGGCTTCTGCAGTACCGCATGAGCTCCTCCGCCCGCGCCGCCGGCATCCCTATCGAGGTGGCGAGCGACGGAAGCAGGCCGTAGGACCGATCCGAGAAGTGCCGCCGAGACAACGCACTGACCAGATCGTCGCACTCCGCTTGATCGCACACGCCGTTCCCGACCGCCAGTGCGAGCGTGGCCCTCATCGCCACGAGCGTCTCGGATAGCGGCCGGAAATCCTCCTCAGCCGGGCTGTGCAGGAGGCAGACCTCGTCGTCGGCCTCCAGCTCACCGTCCCGGTATGCGGCGAATATCCCGCCGATCCCGACCATCCCGAAGGGATGCAGCTCCACGGCGCGCAGGGCGCCCATGCTCGACGCGCCGAAGACACGAACGCCGCGGTCGAGCAGTAGCAGAATCTCCTTGTGCCGGACGGCACCGACCTGGTGAAAATAGCCGTCGATAATGCCTACGACGTCGCCGGCGCGCAGGTCGCTCCGGAGCAGATCGCAGGCGGCGACCGGCGGCAGCACTTTTATACCGGTGTCGCGCAACAGATCGGCCGCGCCGGGCAGGGTAGGCCCGACATGAAGAATACGTTGCACTCTTTCCTCGTCTCTCAACGTTTCCGAGACAGTTCAGTGAAGTGCCTTGTATCGCATTCCAGGGCACACCGCCAGCGCCACGGGGACACCTATGTCGTCGCGGGTGAGATTCACGTAGACAGGCGGGGCGCCGGTCGAATTCAGGATTCGACCGGTGACCTCGCGCACCTCTTCGGCGGTGTCAGAAATGCACACAGATTCCACGGCGGTGAAATCGAGCCGGTCACTCTCGTATGACGGTCGCGCCGCCGGCGGCGTGCCTGTCGATCGGTAAGGCTTCTTGCCAAGGTCGTCGCGCGATCCGGCTATGGCGGTCGTCCGCGATTGAGCCGCCTCCGTCAGCGCCCGGGAAAGCGCGACCGCGGCGTCGAGATGCGAACCGATCCCACGAAACGATACGGGGAAGGCATCGTCCCAGATAATCGCGTCGAAGGTCGGCACGGCAACCTGACTCGGCAGCCGGCGCACGCTGACGTTCACCCCCGCGACGCCGAACAGCTCCAGGGTGGTGCGGACAGACGGCGCATCGACCGTGGACAGGTCCAGCTTCTGTGGCCGCGACCCGTCGCCGCCGAACGCCGCCCGGACGATCGCGTCGCGCTCGATCACCTCGTACATGCCGTGCAGCAGCGCTTCGTCGAGTGTGTTCCCGCTGGCCAGGCCGTTGCTGCTCGGGTAGAACAGGGGTGGCTCCCAGGTCCGGGAAACCCGTCCGTCCAGGACGAGTAGTTGCGCCGGCACATGGGTGGGAGTCCCGGTGTCCACGCTCTGGGCCGGCAGCCACGTCACGCGGCAGTCGTCGTGCAGGAAGTGCCGCTCGGCGAGGGTCAGCTCCTCCGGGTCATAACCGAGCCCCGGACGCATTTCCCCGACAGTGGCCTCCGTGGACGGCAATGCGGGGCGCTCCGCATGCCATACCTCAATGCCCTCCATGACTGCGGAGATTCGCGCGAGCAATGGAGTGACGCCTTTTCCCTGAGAAACCGACAGCGACCAGCTGTTGGGCCGTATAGCCTGATAGACTGAAATGCCGATGGTATCCAGCCAGGTTACGTCGGCAATCCTGGTGATGCCCACTCTGGGCAACACCGGCTTAATCCATTCCCAGGTCTCCTCGGGCGCCTTTGTCCGATGAGTTCCGTCTACTATGACCTTTTTTGTTCGCGCAGCCGGGACAAGCAAGTGGCCTCTCCCCCTAGGTCAATGCAAGAACGAAAAGGACCCTTGCGACCGATGTTCAAAAGACTATTGGCTGCGATGCGAATCCGTCAAGGGGCGTTGCTGGCGAACATGCGACGAGGGACTAAGAACTTGATCAATGAGCCGTGGCGCGATCCGCACCGCTCTAGCCGAATTGCTGCCTAACCAGCCCGAACGGCCCGCGCCGGCCGTACCCGTTGGCGCAGGCGGTCCGCGTGGAGATCTCCGGCAAGGTCGCAGACCACCTCGCCGCCCGCGCCGACCTCGGCGAAGCCGAGCAGCACGCCCTGCGCCGAGGCCCCCCGGCGCGGCCAGGGCCACAGCCTGAGAAGGTGCCGCACCCGCGCCCACGTCTCCGTCCGCGCCCCGGCCCGGGCCCGAGCCGCAGCCACCCGCCGCAGTAGCAGGATCACCCCCCCCCGGGCGGATCACCCGCAACGGCCGGCGCCGACCGGGCGGCGATCGCGGCGGCCTTCGCCCGCCACGGCTGACCGCCCCTTCCCTACACTGCGGCGGTGAGTGGAGAGCGGCTGCCGCTGGCGCCCCGGCCGTTGACCGAGCCGCACCCGTCCCGGCTGCCGCCGGAGCACCCCGGCCGGGAGCGCGTCCTGGCCGCGCACGCCGCCGCCCTGGCCGCCGGGGAGGCCGGCTACCTCGACCCGGACACCGGGCTGTTCGTGCTCACCGCCGGTTTCCTGGCCCGCCGCGGCACGTGCTGCGGGCGCGGCTGCCGGCACTGCCCGTACGTCGACGACTGAGGGCTTCCGTCCACGGCGGACACCCCGTACGGTGTGCGACGGACACCCGGCGGAGATCCGCCGACGAGTGCGGAGGTTGGGCGTGCACGGGCGGATCGCTCTCGCCGGCGTGGCGGTGCTGCTGGTGTCGGGTTGCGCCGAGGAGGCCGGGCAGGTCGCGGTGCCCCGCGCCGAGCCGGTGTCGGTGGACCTCCCGGCGGCGTCCTCGGGCGGCGCGTGCCGGCTGTTCGACTTCGCCGTGATCGAGGAGCACACCGGGACGCGTTTCGACGTGGCGGCGTCCAGCGAGCGCGGCGACACGCACACCTGCGTGGTGCGGGCCGAGCAGGCGCTGCTGCCCGAGTTGACCCTCACCGTCACCGAGACGTCGATCGACGTGGCGACCTTCACGGCCGACGTCCAGCCCAGCGGGGCGCGCAAGGTCGGCATGCTGGGCCAGGTCGCCTACCAGCGGGTCGCTGCCGCAGGCGGCAAGCACGGGCCGGTCGCCGAGGTCGGCTGGCTGGCCAAGGAGGACCGGCTGGCCGTCCTGCGCTGGACCCTGCCGAAGAGCGCCGACCGGGCCGCCGCCGACGAGCTGGCCGGCAAGCTGGTCGCCCTCGCGAAGACGGTCGACACCAGAGCCCTGTGAGCGGCGCCCCCGGCCGGGGACGGACGGGGGCGCGTCAGCGGGCGGGCGGAGACGGACCGGGGCGCGTCAGCGCGGGCGGGCGGTCAGCGGGCGGCGACGAAGACCCGGGAGGCGACCTCGCGGGGCAGCCGGATCCGCTCGGCGCCGGAGCGGTCGATGAACACGCCGTCCCGCTCCTGGGCCACGGTGACCGTGGCGCCCGGGTCGACGCCGGCGGCGTGCAGCTGCCGCAGCACGTCGGAGTCGGTCTGCACGCTCTCGCAGATCCGCCGGACCACCACGGGGCCGGAGAGCCCGGGGAACGCCAGATTGCGCTCGCCCTCGCTGCCGTCGGCCTGCCTCTCGCCGTCGCCCAGCTCCTCCAGCCCCGGGATCGGGTTGCCGTACGGGGAGCGGGTCGGGCGGTCGAGCAGCTCGTAGACCCGCTTCTCGACCGCGTCGCTCATCACGTGCTCCCAGCGGCAGGCCTCCTCGTGGGCCTCCTCGTAGGGCATCCCGATGACGTTGACCAGCAGCAGCTCGGCGAGCCGGTGCTTGCGCATCACGGAGACGGCGGTGCTGCGGCCCAGCGGGGTCAGCGCCAGGTGCCGGTCGCCCTCGACGGTGAGCAGGCCGTCGCGCTCCATCCGGGCGACGGTCTGGCTGACGGTGGGACCGCTCTGGCGCAGCCGCTCGGCGATGCGGGCACGCAGCGGCGGCACACCCTCCTCCTCCAGCTCGAGGACGGTGCGCAGGTACATCTCGGTCGTGTCGACCAGGTCATTCACGTCAGCGGACCTCCCAGAGGCCGATCGTACCCCGGCCGTCCGACGCCACCTCGCGGCGAAACGCGAGGTGCCGTACCGGATGGTGTTGACTGGACGCCATGTCCGGTACCGAGGAACTGTTGGTCGAGGCCGACCGGCTCGCCGCCTGGCGCGACTCCGCCGACCCACCCGCCCTGCTCGACGTCCGGTGGCGCCTGGCCGGCCCGCCCGGCCGGGAGGACTACGCCGCCGGGCACCTGCCCGGCGCGGTCTTCGTCGACCTGGACACCGAGCTGTGCGGGCCGCCGGGTGCGGCCGGCCGGCATCCGCTGCCCGACCCCGCCGCGCTGGAGGCCGCGCTGCGGGCCGCCGGCGTCCGCGCCGGCCACCCCGTCGTCGTGTACGACGGCGGCGACGGGATGGCCGCCGCCCGCGCCTGGTGGACGCTGCGCTGGGCCGGCCACCGGCAGGTACGCCTGCTGCACGGCGGCTTCCCCGCGTGGGTGGCCGCCGGCCTGCCCGTCTCCACCGACGTGCCGGCCCCGGCGCCCGGCGACGTGACCGTCCGCCCCGGGGAGCTGCCGGTGCTCGACACCGCCGAGGCCGCGGCGCTGGCCGCCGCCGGCGACGGGGTG
Organism: Micromonospora sp. NPDC048830; assembly: GCF_043198215.1. Lineage (NCBI taxonomy): Bacteria > Bacillati > Actinomycetota > Actinomycetes > Micromonosporales > Micromonosporaceae > Micromonospora > Micromonospora sp. NPDC048830. The sequence continues at coordinate 151,780 of NZ_JBICUP010000007.1, read as the reverse complement.
CTGCTCGACGTGCGGGCCGCCCCGCGCTACCGGGGCGAGACCGAGCCGATCGACCCGGTCGCCGGGCACGTGCCGGGCGCGGTGAACCTGCCCGCCGGGGAGTACGTCGGCCCGGACGGCCGTTTCCCGGCGGCCGAGGCGCTGCGCGAGCGGTTCGCCGCCGCCGGGGTCGCCGACGGCGCGCCCGTCGGGGCGTACTGCGGCTCCGGGGTGACCGCCGCGCAGGCCGTGCTGGCCCTGCACCTGGCCGGCCGTCCGGACGCCGCCCTCTACGTCGGCTCCTGGAGCAACTGGGTGGCCGACCCGTCCCGCCCGGTCGCCACCGGCGGCTGACCGTCCGGCCGGGCCGCCCCGGGCCGACCCGGCCCGGGGCGCCCGCATCGGGTGAGGGCTGCCGGCGGGCGTGCGACGATGGGCCGCATGTCCGAGGACACGGTGGTGGTGTGGGACGAGGCCCTGCTCGCGTACGACATGGGTGATCATCCGCTCGACCCGGTCCGGGTGGAGTTGACCATGGCGCTCGCCCGGGAGTTGGGCGTCCTCGACCGCCCCGGGGTGCGACTGGTCAAGCCGGAGCCGGCGGACGACGCCCTGCTGACCCGGGTGCACGATCCGCGCTACCTGGACGCCGTCCGGGCCGCCCCGCGCGACCCCCTGTTCGCCGGGTTCGGGCTCGGCACCTCGGACAACCCCGTGTTCGACGGGATGCACGAGGCCAGCGCGCTGATCACCGGGGCCAGCGTCGCCGCCGCCGAGGCGGTCTGGCGCGGCGAGGCCCGGCGGGCGGTCAACGTGGCCGGCGGGCTGCACCACGCGATGCCTGCCCGGGCCGCCGGCTTCTGCGTCTACAACGACCCGGCGGTGGCCATCGCCCGCCTGCTGGACCTGGGCGCGCAGCGGGTGGCGTACGTGGACGTGGACGTGCACCACGGCGACGGCGTGCAGGACATCTTCTGGCACGACCCGCGGGTGCTCACGGTCAGCCTGCACGAGACGCCGCTCGCGCTGTTCCCCGGCACCGGGTTCCCCGACGAGACCGGCGGGCGCGGGGCGGAGGGCAGCGCCGTCAACGTCCCGCTGCCGCCGGGGACGGACGACGCCGGCTGGCAGCGGGCGTTCCACGCGATCGTCCCGTCGGTGCTGCGGGCGTTCCGGCCGCAGATCCTCGTCACCCAGTGCGGCGCGGACGCCCACCGCCTCGACCCGTTGGCCGACCTGCACCTGTCCGTCGACGGGCAGCGCGCCACCTACCTGGCGCTGCGGGCGCTCGCCGACGAGCTGTGCCAGGGCCGCTGGGTGGCCACCGGCGGCGGCGGGTACGCGCTGGTCGAGGTGGTCCCGCGGGCATGGACCCACCTGCTGGCGGTGGCCACCGGCGCCCCGCTCGACCCGGCGACGCTGACCCCGCCCGGCTGGCGGGGGCTGGTCGCCGCCCGCCGCCCCGGCCGGCAGGTGCCGCTGCGGCTGACCGACGACGCCCACCCGGGGTACGTGCCGTGGCAGCCGACGGGGGAGCCGAACTCGGTGGACCGGGCGATCGCGACCACCCGCAGGTCGGTGTTCCCGCTGTTCGGGCTCGACCCGTACGACCCGCGCGACTGAACCGGCCTGGGGAGGACCGGTGACGACGGCGGACCAGCCGGTGGACGTGCTGCTCAGCGACGGTTCGACCGTCCAGCTGCGGCCGATCGGGCCGGACGACGCGCCGGGGATCGTGGCGATGCACGCCCGCTTCTCCGAGCGCACCCGCTACCTGCGCTACTTCTCGCCGTACCCGCGCATCCCGGAGCGGGACCTGGAGCGGTTCGTCAACGTCGACCACCGCGACCGGGAGGCGTTCGTGGTGCTGGCCGGCGGGCGGATCGTCGCCGTCGGCCGGTACGAGCGGCTCGGCCCGCAGGCGCCGGAGGCCGAGGTGGCGTTCGTGGTGGAGGACGCCTACCAGGGGCGGGGGATCGGCTCGGTGCTGCTGGAGCACCTGGCCGACGCCGCCCGCCGGGCCGGGATCGTGCACTTCGTCGCCGAGGTGCTCCCGGCCAACGGGGCGATGCAGCGGGTCTTCGCCGACTTCGGCTACCAGGTCCAGCGCCAGTACGCCGACGGCGTGGTGCACCTGGACTTCCCGATCGCCCCCACCGAGGCGACGCTGGAGGTGCAGCGCGGCCGGGAGCACCGCACCGAGGCCCGCTCCATCGCCCGGCTGCTCGCCCCCCGGGGCATCGCCGTCTACGGCGCGAGCGCCACCGGGCAGGGCGTCGGCGCGGCGCTGCTCGGGCACCTGCGCGACGCCGGCTTCACCGGGACGATCGTGCCGGTGCACCCGAGCGCGGCGACCGTGGCCGGGCTGCCGGCGTACCCGTCGGCGGCCGACGCGGGGGAGGCGATCGACCTGGCGGTCGTGGCCGTGGCCCCCGAGGCGGCCGGCGAGGTGGTGGCCGACGCGGCGGCGGCCGGGGCGCACGGCCTGGTGGTGATCTCCGCCGGCTTCGCCGAGGCGGGCGCGGAGGGCGCGGCCGCCCAGCGGGTGCTGGTCCGGGCGGCGCACGCCGCCGGCATGCGGGTCGTCGGCCCGAACTGCCTCGGCGTGGCCAACACCGACGAGCGGGTACGCCTCAACGCCACCCTCGCGCCGGTGCTGCCGGCCCGCGGCCGGGTCGGGATCTTCAGCCAGTCCGGCGCGTTCGGGACGGCCCTGCTCGCCGAGGCGTCCCGGCGCGGCCTCGGCCTGTCCAGCTTCGTCTCCGCCGGCAACCGGGCCGACGTCTCCGGCAACGACCTGCTCCAGTACTGGCAGGACGACCCGGCCACCGACGTGATCATGTTGTACCTGGAGACCTTCGGCAACCCGCGCAAGTTCGCCCGGCTGGCCCGGCGCATCGGACGGACCAAGCCCGTCGTGGCGCTCGCCTCGCCGGCCCGCCCGCCGGGGCTGGGCGGCGACCGGCCCGGCCCGGACGAGGTGGCGGTCCGCGCCCTGTTCGCCCACTCCGGCGTGATCCGGGTGGACACCGTCGCCGAACTGCTCGACGTCGGCGTGCTGCTGGCCCACCAGCCGCTGCCGCGCGGCCGGCGGGTCGGCGTCGTCGGCAACTCCTCGGCGCTGACCGGGCTGGCCGCCACCGCCTGCGCCGCGCAGGGGCTGACCGTGGCCGCCGGCTACCCGGCGGACGTGGGCCCGCGGGCGGGGGCCGCGGAGTTCGCCGCCGCGCTCGGCGCCGCCGCCGCCGACGACGGGGTGGACGCCCTGGTCGCGGTGTTCGCCCCGCCGCTGCCCGGGCAGCTCACCGACACCGAGGCCGACTTCACCGCCGCCCTGCCCGGGGCGCTGCGCGCCGGCAAGCCGACGGTGGCCACGTTCCTCGCCGGGCGCGTACCGGCCGGGGTGCCGGCGTACCCGAGCGTGGAGGAGGCGGTGCGGGCCCTGGGCCGGGTCGCCGCGTACGCCGACTGGCTGCGCCGCCCGACCGGCACGCTGCCCGACCTGCCCCGGATCGACCCCGCCGCCGGCCACGCCGCGCTGCGGGCCGACGGGTCGGACCCGGCCGGGCTGCTCGGGGCGTACGGGATCGACGTGGTGCCCTCCGTGCCGGTCCGCTCCGCCGACGAGGCGGCCGCCGCGGCGGCGACCCTCGGCTGGCCGGTGGCGCTGAAGGCCGCCGCCCCCGGGCTGCGGCACCGCCTCGACCTCGGGGCGGTACGCCTCGACCTGGCCGACGAGCCGGCGGTGCGCCGGGCGTACGCGGAGATGTCGGCGGTGTTCGGCGCGGACGTCCTCGTCCAGCCGATGGTCCCGCCCGGCGTGGCCTGCGTGGTGGAGCTGGTGGAGGACCCGGCGTTCGGGCCGGTGGTCGGCTTCGGCCTCGGCGGCGTCGCCACCGAGCTGCTCGGGGACCGGGCCTGGCGGGCGGTGCCGCTGACCGACACCGACGCCGCCGAGCTGGTCGACGAGCCGCGTGCGGCGCCGCTGCTGCGCGGGCACCGGGGCGCCGCCCCGGTGGACCGGGCGGCCCTGGCCGAGCTGCTGGTGCGCGTGGGGCGGCTCGCCGACGACCAGCCCCGCGTCCGGTCGCTCACCCTCAACCCGGTGCTGGCCCGCCCGGACGGCCTGTCCGTCCTGCACGCGACGGTCCGCACCGGCGTCGAGGGTGCCCGCCCCGACACCGGTCCCCGCCGCTTGTAAGGAAGGGCCCCTGCTCAACGCCTGCCGTAGAGAAGGGCGGCCCGCTCACCCTCCCGGTGTCGCGAGGGGCGCCACGAACGCGGCGGAGGGCCCGGCGAACCGCCGGGCCCTCCGTGTCCGCGCGCCTCAGCAGGCGTACGCCTCCAGGCGCTGCGCCCGCTCCGGGGAGCGCAGCTTGAGCAGCGTGACCTTCTCGATCTGCCGGATCCGCTCGCGGGACAGGCCGAACTCCCTGCCGACCTCGTCCAGGGTGCGCTGCCGGCCGTCGTCCAGGCCGAAGCGCAGCCGGATCACCGCCTGCTCCCGCTGCGACAGGGTGGCGAGCACGATGCGGACCTCGTCGCGCAGCTCGCCGTCGGCCGCGGCCTCGCCGGGCTCGGCGGCCGGGTCGACGGCGGCCACGAAGTCGCCGAGGGCGCTCTCGCCGTCCTCGCCGACGGCCTGGTCCAGGCTGACCGGCTCCCGGTCGTACGAGATCAGCTCGATGACCTGGAACTCCGGGACGTCCATCGCCTTGGCGACCTCCGCGACCGTGGGCTCCCGGCCCAGCGTGACCGCCAGCTCGCGGCGGGCCCGGACCATCCGGTTGACCTGCTCGACCATGTGCACCGGGATGCGGATGGTGCGGGCCTGGTCGGCCATGGCCCGGGTGATCGCCTGCCGGATCCACCAGGTGGCGTACGTGGAGAACTTGAAACCCTTGGTGTAGTCGAACTTCTCGACCGCCCGGATCAGGCCGAGGTTGCCCTCCTGGATCAGGTCCAGGAACGCCATCCCGCGGCCCGTGTACCGCTTGGCGATGCTGACCACGAGGCGCAGGTTCGCCTCCAGCAGGTGGTCCTTGGCGGTGCGGCCCTCCGCGACGATCAGCTCCAGGTCGGCGCGCAGTTCCGCGGAGACGGGGGTGCAGGTGGCGAGCTTCTCCTCGGCGAAGAGCCCGGCCTCGATCCGGCGGGCCAGCGCCACCTCCTGCTCGGCGGTGAGCAGCTTGGTGCGCCCGATGCCGTTGAGGTAGGCCCGGACCAGGTCCGTGGAGACGCCGCGCTCGTCGACCGCGTCGAGGTCGGCCAGGGTGTCAGTGCCGGGCTCGGCGTCGATGGCGACGGCCGGGCCGAACCGGTTATCGATCATCTGCTGGACCATCTCTGTCTCTCCCCGTCTCCACGTTGGTGCCGTGTCGCCGGCCCAGGGGCGCCGGTGACACACACTCTTCCAAGCGGGACGTGAAACGGGAGTGAGGCGATCGGGGACCCGACAGCGAAACCGGGCCTCGCGTTTGCCGGCCCCGGTTACCGTGCCAGCGGTCGGCCGCTCCGGTCCGGCCCGCACGGTCGGCCGCGGCAGGCCGGCACGCTCGGTCGGCCGCTCTGCGGGCCGGCCCCGATCAGTCGGCCGCGGCTGGCCGACCCGCACGGCCGGTGCACGCCGGCCCGGACAGGCAAGTGGAGGGTGTCGTGGTCTTCAAGCGACTCATGCAGGCGATGGGCGTGGGTGGCCCGTCGGTGGAAACGGTGCTGGCCAACCCGAACTGCCGCCCGGGCGGTCAGTTGGAGGGCACGATCCACGTCGTCGGCGGCGACCACCCGGTGGACGTCAGCTACGTCGCGCTGGGCCTGGTCACGCGGGTCGAGGTGGAGAGCGGCGACAACGAGTACGCGACCGACCAGGAGTTCGGCCGACGCCAGGTGACCACGGCGTTCCGGCTGGAGCCGGGGCAGCGGTACGACGTCCCGTTCCGCTTCGACGTCCCCTGGGAGACGCCGCTCACCGAGCTGTACGGGCACCACCTGCACGGGATGACCATGGGCCTGCGTACGGAGCTGGAGGTCGCCCGGGCCGTCGACAAGGGCGACCTGGACGCGGTGGCGGTGCACCCGCTGCCCGCCCAGGAGCAGCTGCTGGAGGCGCTGCTGCGGCTGGGCTTCCGGTTCGCGCGCGCCGACGTCGAGCGGGGGCACATCTACGGCGTACGGCAGAGCCTGCCGTTCTACCAGGAGATCGAGTTCCACCCGGCGCCCCAGTACGCCCGCGCGATCAACCAGCTGGAGGTCACCTTCGTGACCGACCCGCAGCAGGTGCAGGTGGTGCTGGAGATCGACAAGCGGGGCGGGGTGTTCACCGAGGGGCGGGACGCGTTCGGCCGCTTCACGGTGGACCACGCCACCGTGGGGAACACGGACTGGGCCGCCCAGCTGGACGCCTGGCTCCGCCAGTCCATCCAACGCCGCGGCCTGTTCTTCTGACCCCTGTTCGTTGATCATGGAGTTGGCGGCGGTGTGGATCTCCACAACTGCCGCCAACTCCATGATCACCGGGGCGATCCCGACGGGTGGGGAGGCGCGTCAGAGGTCCAGGAGGATCGTGCAGGGGCCCACGTTGACGCTCTCGACCAGCATGTGGGTGCGGAAGCGGCCCGTCTCGACCTTCGCGCCGCGCTCGCGCAGCGCCTCGACCACCGCCCTGACCAGGGGTTCCGCCGCCTCGGCGGGGGCGGCCGCCAGCCAACTGGGCCGCCTGCCCTTGCGGGTGTCGCCGTAGAGGGTGAACTGGCTGACCACCAGGATCGGGGCGCCGGTCTCCGCCGCGCTGCGCTCGTCGTCCAGGATGCGCAGCTCGTGGATCTTGCGGGCCATGGTCCGCGCGGTCTCGGGGGTGTCGGTGTGGGTCACCCCGAGCAGCACCAGCAGGCCGTCGGCGACGGCGCCGACCACCTCGTCGTCGACCGTGACGCTGGCCCGGCCGACCGTCTGCACCACCGCCCGCATCAGTCGGCCACCGGCTCGACGATCCCGCGCTCCACCAGGTGCGCCACGATCGGGCCGGCCGCCTCGGCCAGCTCGTCGACCGCCACCTCGTGCGCCGCCGACAGCAGGGTGAGCTGGTCGCGCAGCGGCAGCCGGCCGTCCGCGCCGCCGACCAGGGCCAGCACCAGGGGGTCGATCTCCTCCGTCCAGCGCAGCCCGTGCGGCATGGCGAGGACCTGCCGGTCCACCGCCCAGCCCTCCTCGCCCATGGTCGCCTCCTGCCGCAGTTGCAGCCCCTCGGCGGCCCGGTAGCGCGCGGCGAGCAGCCCGTCGATGTCGCGTACCCGCAGCCAGTCCTGGCGGTCGAACCAGGCGGCGATCCGGTCGCCCATCGGCGGCTCCACCCGCTGCCGCAGGTCCTCCACCCGCACCACCGGATCGGCGTGGCCGGCGTTGCGCAGCGACACGATGCCGAAGCCGATCGCCTCGACCTTGTGCGCGTCGAACCAGTCCAGCCAGGCGGCCATCCGCTGCGGGTCGGCGGCCTCGCCGACGTCGGTCAGCCACAGGTTCACGTACGCCATGGGGTCGGCCACCTCGCGCTGGATCACCCAGGCGTCCAGGCCCGTGCCGGCGAACCAGCCCGCCACCCGCTCGCCCCAGTCCTCGCCGGCGACGTGCACCCAGTTCGCCAGGTACTGCATGGTGCCGCCCTCGGTGAGCAGGCCCGGGGCGGCGGCGGCCAGCTCGGCGCCGATCGCGTCCCCGACCCGGCCGGAGTCGCGGTAGACGTGCGTGGTGGTGCCCGGGCCGACCACGAACGGCGGGTTGCTCACCACCAGGTCGAACCGGCGACCGGCCACCGGGGCGACCAGGTCGCCGCGCAGCAGCTCCCAGTCCCGGCCGTTGAGGGCGGCGGTGGTGGCGGCGAAGCGCAGCGCCCGCTCGGAGACGTCGGTGGCGGTGACCCGGGTCGCGTGGGTGGACAGGTGCAGCGCCTGCACCCCCGAGCCGGTGCCGAGGTCCAGCGCCGTCTCGACCTGGTCGCGGACCGTCGCCCCGATCAGCGTCTGGGTCGCCCCGCCGATGCCGAGGACGTGCTCGGCGTGCAGCGGCCGGCCCGGCCGGGCGCTGGCCGGCACGTCGGCGAGCACCCACCAGTCGTCCCCGTACGGCTCCAGGTCGACGCCGGCGCGCAGGCCGTCGCCGTGCCGCTCGACCAGGCCCCCGGCCAGCGCCTCGTCCACGGTCAACGGGGCGAGCGCGGCGGCCACCACGTCCTCGCGCTCGGTCTGGTCGCAGATGAAGACGCGGATCAGCGTGCCGAGCGGCTCGCGGTCCTCGGTGGCGCGCAGCGCGGCCCGGAAGTCGTTGCGGGCCACCCCGCCGGTGGCCTGGGGGCCCAGCCGGGCGGCGATCCCGTTGGCGGTGTACCCGGCGCCGGCCAGCGCGGTCCGCAGCGCCTCGACGCCGGCGGGGGAGAGCAGCATGTCGTGTCCGTCCACGTCGCCATCCTGCCCTCCGCCGCCCGGCGGCCCGCCACCGCCGTGCCGGAATCAGCCCGGGAAGTCGGCGCCGCAGTGCCGGGATCACCCCGGGAGCCCGGCGCCGCAGTGGCGGGATCACCCCGGGAGCCGGCCCGAGCGGTCCAGCGGTGGCCGGGTGGCCGCAGCCGACCGGCGGGTACCGGGGAGTCGGCGGGGTCGTCGGGCGGCCGGCGGGCAGGATGGACGGCATGACGCTCTCGCTGCCCATCGACCCCGAGGCCAACCGGCTGTTGCAGCGCGACCCCCTCGCCCTGCTCGTCGGCATGGTGCTCGACCAGCAGGTGCCCATGGAGAAGGCGTTCTCCTCGCCGTACGTGCTGGCGAGCCGGCTCGGCCACGAGCCGGACGCCCGGGAGTTGGCCGCGTTCGACCCGGAGGCGCTGGTCGAGGTCTTCGCCCGGCCGCCGGCCCTGCACCGGTTCCCGAAGGCGATGGCGGCCCGGGTGCAGGAGGTGTGCCGGACCCTGGTGGACACCTACGACGGGGACCCCACCCGGCTGTGGGCCGACGCCGCCGACGGCCGGGAACTGCTGTCCCGGATCGCCGCCCTGCCCGGATTCGGCCGGCAGAAGGCGCAGATCTTCCTGGCGCTGCTCGGCAAGCGGTTCGGTGTGACCCCGGACGGCTGGCGGGAGGCGGCCGGCGGGTACGGCGAGGAGGGCGCGTACCGGTCGGTGGCCGACGTCACCGACCGGGAGTCGCTGGGCCGGGTCCGGGAGTACAAGCAGCGGATGAAGGCGGAGGCGAAGGCCGCCAAGGGCTGACGCGACCGGCCCCGCCCGGGCCCGTCGGGCTGGCGGCGACGGCTGACCGGACGGAGCTACCGATCAGCGGCCTGACGTGGCATTCTGCAACCAGAGCAGCGGGAATCGGACGACGCCGGTCCCGCCGCAACGGCGCAGCGGGTGGTCGTCCGGCACACGGCGGCACGGGCCTGCCGGCCGGGTGCGCCCCATCACGGGTGTCCCGCCGCTGGTCCCGTTCCTGACGGGCTCCGGCCCGTAGCCGCCCCCGGAGGGCACCATGGCGAACCCCGTCATCCGATCGATCACCGCCACCCCGAGCACGCTCCAACCCGGCCAGTCGGCCCAGGTGGTGATCGACGCGTACGACCCAGACGCCCGCACCGTGACCGTCACCGGGAAGGTGACCGACGTGGGCGGGCACGTGGCGACAGCCACCACCATCCTGACGGTGGGGGACCCGCTGAAGTACGAGCTGACCACCACCGACCCGGCCGTGACGATCGTCGCCGACCCGGCCGCGCCGGGACGCTTCTCGGTCCGGGTCTGATGGCCACCCGTACGGTCGCCCTGACCGCGCGGGTGCGCGACGCGGCGGGGAACGCCACCACGAGCACGACCACCCTGACGGTCCAGACGCCTCTGGCCCTGGGCTGGTGCCCGCCGCAGAGCTCGGTCGCCTCCGTGCAGGCGATGCTCGCCCGGTATCCCCGGCCCCGGTCGATGCGGCTGTACTCGGGGGCGGGCGCCGGGCTGGAGCCCTGGTCGTCGGGGGTGCTCGCCCAGGTGCCGGCCGACTGCGCCGTGCACTACAGCTTCAAGGACTGGGCGTCGGCAACGTCCCCGGCCGCGATCCGGGACTGGCTCTCGGCGCGGCCCGCCGCCCGCCGGCAGGTGGTGGACCTGGTGACCCTCGACCACGAGCCGGAGCAGCAGAACGGCGACGACCCGACCCCGGCGGCGTACCGGCAGGAGTGGCAGGAGCTGGTCGCGGCGCTGGCCGGGCACGCCCGGCGCCGGGAGGTCTGGCTGGTCCCGGTGTTCACCGAGTACTACGCCCGGCGTACCGCCACCTGGTGGGCGGACTTCGGGGTGGTGTCGAGCTACGCCGGGGTCGACGCGGTCGGCTTCGACATCTACGACGCCGGCTACGAGCGGTACCGCACCCCGGTCGAGCGCAACGACTTCGCGCTCGCCCAGGCGCGGCGGGTGGGCCGCCCGCTGGTCGTCCCCGAGTGGGGGATCAAGCGCAAACCCACGCTGGACAACGGCGCCGCGTACGACCCGAACGGGGCGCTGTGCGCGCAGGCGATGCGGGACAACATGGCCCACCTGCGGGCGCAGCCCGACGTGCCGTACGTCGAGTGGTTCTACCGGGGCGACTGCAACCTCGACGCCACGCTGACGTACCCGTCGGGGCAGACGTACGTGCGCGACGCCGAGCGGGCCGCGTTCGTGCAGCTGACGGCGTGAGGACGCCACCGCCTGGGGCAGGCCGGGCGGCAACCCGGCCGGTGCGGGCTCAGGCGGCGGTGGGGCGGGACAGGGCGGCGAGGGCCCGCCGGACGTCGGCCAGCGACACGGTTGCCGAGTCGTCCAGCTCGGCCAGGCCGGCCTCGATCCACTGCCGCATCAGGGTGGTCACCCCGATGCCCCGGGCCTCGGCGGCCGCCCGCACCCGCTCGTACGTGTCCAGGGGCAGCCGGACCGAGCGGCTGACCATCGGCACGTCCGTGTCGGGGGTGGGCAGCTCCACCGGCTGGGTCTCGTCGATCAGCTCCGCGATCCGGTCGCCGCCGCTGTGGAACTGCTTGGTCGCGTCGTTACGGTTCATCGTCACCGCCTCCTCGTCGGCGAGTCCTCCGCACGGCCTCGTCGTAGCGCTTGGCCTCCACGTCGCTCAGCTCGCGGGCGGAGAGGATGTCCCAGTCGTTGTCGGTGCCGTCGGCCTCGGCGAGCAGCACGGCCAGCCGGCGGCCGCGGCGCGCGGTGGCGTAGACGACCATCACGTCGTCGCCCAGGTGCCGGATGACCCGCCGCGTGCTGTGCAGGGCCTCCCAGACTTCCCCGGGGGTGACGTCGTAGACGCGCAGGTTGGCCAACGCCTCGTCGGTGAAGCTGAACCGGCTGCCCACGGGCGGAGCGTACCACGGGCGTAACACGAAGCCGGATTCTCGCCGATCAACCGCGCGAGGTGACAGGATGGGCCTGATCCCTCTTGGAGGTCCGTGGTGAAACGTCAGGCGTACCAACCGATCCTGATCACCGACGCGGCGCGCAGCCAGGACGACCAGCTGACCAGCCGGCAGCGGCGCTACGTCCTGATGATGGGCATCCGGGTGGCCTGCCTGATCGTCGGCGCGGTCCTGGTGAGCGTGCGGCCGCCCCTGCTCTGGCTCTGGCTGTCGCTGTGCGCCCTCGGCATGGTGCTCATCCCGTGGCTCGCGGTGCTGCTGGCCAACGACCGGCCGCCGAAGGAGCGGCACCGGCTGGGCAACCGGTTCCAGCCCCGCAGCCGGGACGAGGCCCCGCCGATGAGCCTGACGGCCGAGGAGCGCCCGCACCCGGTCATCGACGCCGAGCCCTGACCGTCGGCCGGGCGGTCGCCGGGCAACCCCACGCGGGCGCCCGCCGTCACCCGGCGGGGCGGGCGCCGACCATCGAGACGGCCAGGGCGCCCAGGTCCCCGGCCCGGCCCAGCGCCGCGCGCGGCTCGGCTCCGTCCAACCAGGCCGTCAGCAGCCCGGCGGCGAACGCGTCCCCGGCCCCCGTGACGTCCACCACCGCCACCCGCCGCGCCGGCGCGACGCTGAGCGTGGCCGCCCGGTCCGCCCAGACCGCCCCGGCCGCGCCCCGCTTGACCACCACCCGCCGGGCCGCCGCCGACAGGGCCCGAGCCTGCGCCGCCGGGTCCAGCCCGCCGGCCAGCACGGCCGCCTCGTCGGCGTTGACCAGCAGCAGGTCCACGTCGCGTACCCAGCTCAGGAACGCCGCGGCGCCGACCCGCCGCAGCGGTGCCGCGGACGCCGCGTCGACGCTGGTGGTCAGCCCGGCTCCGCGCGCCGCGGCCAGCGCCCGCAGCCCGGCCTCCCGCGACCCGGCGTCGAGCAGGGGGTACGCGGACAGGTGCAGGTGCCGGGCGGCGGGCGCCCCGGCCAGGGCGGCCTCGACGTGCCCGGCGGTCAGCCGGAGGTTCGCCCCGCGCTCGGTGACCATCGTGCGCTCCCCGTCGCCGGTGAGCACGATCACGGTGCCCGTGGCGCAGCCCGGATGGCGCTCGATCGCGCAGTCGACGCCGACCCGCTCCAGCTCGGCCACCCGGTCGCGCCCCGCGTCGTCGTCGCCGACCGCGCCGACCATCGTCACCGCCGCGCCCTGCGCGGCGAGCCAGGCGGCGGTGTTGGCCGCCTGACCCCCGCCGCTGACCCGGATCGTGGCCGGGGTGTCCGAGCCCGTGGCGAGCGGCGCGCCCAGCACCGCCACCACGTCGGTGATCAGGTCGCCGACGACGACGATCCGGGAGCGACCGGTCATGCGGCGGAGGCGGCGCGGCCCGCCGCGGCGACCGCGATCCGGGCCGCGAGGTCGGCGTTGCGCAGGATGATCCGCACGTTCACCGCGAGGCTGGCGCCCTCGGTGGCGGAGTGGAAGTGCGCCAGCAGGTACGGCGTCACGGCCTTGCCGGTCACCCCGTCGCGCTCCAGCCGGGCGAGACCCTCGGCGAGGGTCCGGTCGTGCAGGGCCGGGTCGAGCTGCTCGTCGACCGGCAGCGGGTTGGCCACGATCAGCCCACCGTCCTGCACCCCGTGGGCGGCCCGGGCGGCCAGCACCTCGGCCACCTGCTCGGGCGAGTCGACGGACCAGTCGAGGTCGAAGCCGGCGTCGGTGAGGTAGAAGCCGGGGAACCGGCGGGTGCGGTAGCCGACGACGGCGACGCCGAGGGTCTCCAGCCGTTCGAGGGTCGCCCCGACGTCGAGGATCGACTTGACCCCGGCGCACACCACCGCGATCGGGGTCCGGGCCAGGGTGACCAGGTCGGCGGACTCGTCGAACGTGCGCGCAGCCTCGCGGTGCACGCCGCCGAGGCCGCCGGTGGCGAACACGCCGATCCCGGCGGCGGCGGCCACGGCGCTGGTCGCGGCGACCGTGGTCGCGCCGTCCGCGCCGGTGGCGGCGGCCACCGCGAGGTCGCGTACGGAGAGCTTGGCCACCCCGTCGACGGTGGCGAGCCGGGTCAGCTCCGCATCGTCGAGCCCCACCACGAGCCGGCCGCCGACCATGCCGATGGTCGCCGGGACCGCCCCGGCGTCGCGCACGGCCTGCTCGATCTGCCGGGCGACCCGCAGGTTGTCGGGCCGGGGGAGGCCGTGCGAGACGATGGTGCTCTCCAGGGCGACGACCGGGCGCCGGTCGCGCAGGGCGTCGGTCACCTCGGCCCCGAGACGGATGTGCAGGTTGGTCACTTCCGTTACGGTACGGCCCGCCGGGAGGCGGCCTCCGTTGGACCCTGTCCCGCTGGCCTGCCAAACTGGAGATTTGGAGGTGCAGAAGTGAGCACACAGGTTCTCGAACGCCCGGAGCTGAAGGACGCCGACACCGGCCCCGAGATGTTCCACTACGTGCGCAAGGACAAGATCGCCGAGAGCGCGGTCATGGGCACGTTCGTCGTCGCGCTGTGCGGGGAGACCTTCCCGGTGACCAAGGCGGCCAAGCCCGGCTCCCCGGTCTGCCCCAAGTGCAAGGAGATCTACGACTCCTGGGCCGAGTGATCCCCCGGCGGCCCTCAGGCCGCCCGCGTAACCTGCGGCGGTGACCACCTCCACCGCCCTGCTCCTCGCCGACCTGGCCGGGGTGGCCGTGTTCGCCGCCTCCGGCGCCTCCGCGGCGGTGGCCAAGCGGCTCGACCTGTTCGGGGTCGTGTTCGTCGGGTTCGTCGCCGCGCTCGGCGGCGGGATCGTCCGCGACCTGGTGATCGACGAGGTGCCCCCGCTGGCCTTCGCCGACTGGCGGTACGCCGTCACCGCCGCCGTCACGGCCGCCGCCGTGTTCTGGCTGCACCCCCAGTACGCCCGGCTGCGCACCACCGTGCTGGTGCTGGACGCGGCCGGGCTGGGGCTGTTCACGGTCACCGGCACGCTCAAGGCGCTCGACGCCCGGGTGCCGGCGGTCGGCGCCTGCCTCATCGGCATGCTCACCGCGATCGGCGGCGGGCTCGGCCGGGACCTGCTCACCGCCGAGATCCCGATCGTGCTGCGCCGGGAGATCTACGCGATGGCCGCCCTGGCCGGCTCGGTCGCCGTCGCCGCGCTGGACGCGTACGGGCACGCCAACGCGGCCTGGCTGACCGCGGCGGCGGCGTTCGTCTTCGCGGTGCGCCTGGTCTCGCTGCGCCGGCGCTGGTCCGCGCCGGTCCCCGCCCTGCACCCGCCGCGCCCCGGCCCCTGACCGGGGGGATTTGCGCCGCACACCGGCCCCTGACCGGGGGGATTTGCGCCGCACACCGGCCCCTGACCGGGGGGATTTGCGCCGCACACCGGCGCCTGACCGGGGGGATTTGCGCCGCACACCGGCGCCTGACCGGGGGATTCGCGGACGGGCGGCCAGGGTACGGAGGCGACCAGCGTGGCGTCGCCTGGGCCGGCCGCCACGCGCTGGTTATGCTGAGTCGGCCTTCGCGGCACCGGATGCGCGAGGGCATTTTCATGGGTGAGATCCCGCCACCCGGGCGGCCGGCACGACGGCACCCGCGGCCCTCGGCCGGGGTCCGCCCTCGTGCGGTCGGAGAGGAGCCTGACGCGTGGCAGCCCGGACGCCGGTGCTCGAGACGTTCCCGCCCCTGCGCGCCTGGCAACGCAAGGCGCTGGTGGAGTACCTGCGACGGCGTACGGAGGACTTCACCGCGGTCGCCACCCCCGGCGCCGGCAAGACCACCTTCGCCCTGCGGATCGCCGCCGAGCTGCTCGCCGACGGCACGGTGGAGGCGGTCACGGTGGTCGCCCCCACCGAGCACCTCAAGACGCAGTGGGCCGAGTCGGCCGCCCGGGTCGGCATCCAGCTCGACGCCGCGTTCCGCAACGCCGACCTGCACTCCTCGGCCGACTTCCACGGCGCCGTGGTCACCTACGCCCAGGTCGGCATGGCGCCGCAGGTGCACCGCCGGCGCACCATGACCCGGCGCACCCTGGTCATCCTCGACGAGATCCACCACGCCGGCGACTCGCGCACCTGGGGCGACGGCGTGAAGGCGGCGTTCGAGCCCGCCGTACGCCGGCTGATGCTCACCGGCACCCCGTTCCGCTCCGACGACAACCCGATCCCGTTCGTCACGTACGAGCGGGGCGGCGACGGGCTGCTGCGTTCCCGCGCCGACGCCGTCTACGGGTACGCCGACGCGCTGCGCGACAGCGTGGTGCGGCCGGTGCTGTTCCTGGCGTACTCCGGGGAGACCCGGTGGCGGACCAACGCCGGCGACGAGCTGGCCGCCCGGCTGGGCGAGCCGATGACGCAGGACCTGATCGCCCAGGCGTGGCGTACCGCGCTGGACCCGGCCGGGGACTGGATGCCGCAGGTGCTGCGGGCCGCCGACGCCCGGCTGAGCGTGCTGCGCGAGGCGGGCATGTCCGACGCGGGTGGCCTGGTCATCGCCAGCGACCAGCAGAACGCCCGCTCGTACGCGAAGCTGATCGAGCGGGTGACCGGCGAGAAGGCCGTGGTGGTGCTCTCGGACGACCAGGGCGCCTCCGCGCGGATCGCGGCGTTCGCGGCGTCCGACCAGCGGTGGCTGGTCGCGGTCCGGATGGTCTCCGAGGGCGTGGACATCCCCCGGCTGGCCGTCGGCGTCTACGCGACGAGCGCCAGCACGCCGCTGTACTTCGCCCAGGCGATCGGCCGGTTCGTCCGGGCCCGCCGCCCGGGGGAGACCGCCTCGGTGTTCCTGCCGAGCGTGCCGCACCTGCTCGGCCTGGCCAGCGAGATGGAGGCCGAGCGCGACCACGTGCTCGGCAAGCCGAAGGACGACGGCTTCGACGACGGGCTGCTGGAGCGCGCCCAGCGCGACGAGCAGGCCAGCGGCGAGCTGGAGAAGCGGTTCACCGCCCTGTCGGCCACGGCCGAGCTGGACCAGGTGATCTTCGACGGGGCGTCCTTCGGCACGGCCGCCCAGGCCGGCACGCCGGAGGAGCAGGAGTACCTGGGCCTGCCCGGCCTGCTCACCGCCGACGAGGTCGCACTGCTGCTCAACAAGCGGCAGGCCGAGCAGTTGGCCGCCCAGCGCCGCCGGGCCGCCCTACGGGCCGCCGAGCCGGCCGCTGCGGCCCCGGCGGCGCCGCCCGCGCCGATGAGCGCCGCACAGCGCCGGGTGGCGCTCCGGCGGCAGCTGAACGCTCTCGTGGCCGCCCGGCACCACCGCACCGGACTGCCGCACGGCAAGATCCACGCCGAGTTGCGCCGCCTGTGCGGCGGCCCGCCGAGCGCCCAGGCGACGATCGAGCAACTCGAGGAACGTATCGCCACGGTCCAGACGCTCTGATTCCACTCGATGTCGGCGACATGGCGGCATCCGGAGCGCTCGGGCACCCCTATGGCGCCGACATCGGGGTGCCTCACGCCTCGTGGATGCCGGTGCCGTGATCGACTCCACGGCGGCGACATTGGGGTATCCCAGTCCTCCGGATGCCCCAATGTCGGTAGCACGGAGTGATCATCCCGCCTGGGCGGCGATTCCGACGCAAACCTCTTGATCACCGCGGGCGAGGCTGCCGTGGGACCCGCAAACGAGGCCGGGACGGCGGCCGGAGCGCCAAAGCCGACGGAGGGCTCCCACGGGAGCCCTCCGTCCGGCTATGTGTCCGGCGTGGTTCAGTTCGCCATCAGGTCGGCGCCACGCCAGTTGAACTCGGGGTCGGTCGCGTACCGCACGGTGATCTTGACGAGATCCTCGGCGTACTTGTTCGCGTGGTGTCCACAGAACACCAGTTCGCTTCCACCGGCCAGAGTGATACGGAGCTTGCCGGCAGCGTTGCAGCGGTCGCACCGTTCATCGGCGGCCGGGGGGCTCACCGTCTCGGGCGGCGGCGTGAGGGTCGGGGTCATCGCCTTCCTCCTCTGGTCGTCACCGATGAACAATCTCTTCGGTCGTTGCTCACCTATCGTGCAACACCCACCTTGGGCGCTGCCTTCCCTGTGTGCCCGCGGGGGACCGAGGTCACACATGGCGGCAACAGTGTGCCGTGCCCCAAGGGTGCCACGTCAACGATCACAATCGTGCAACCAACCGATCGCGATGGGGTGTTGCACGCCTGGTGATCAAAGCGACACGTTTGGTTGACGACCTGGCTCAGTCCAGGTAGTCGCGGAGCACCTGCGAACGGGACGGGTGGCGCAGCTTCGACATGGTCTTGGACTCGATCTGGCGGATCCGCTCCCGGGTCACGCCGTAGACCTGGCCGATCTCGTCCAGCGTCCGCGGCTGGCCGTCGGTCAGGCCGAACCGCAGCCGGACCACGCCCGCCTCCCGCTCGGACAGCGTCTGGAGCACCTGCTGGAGCTGGTCCTGCAGCAGGGAGAACGAGACGGCGTCGACCGCGACCACGGCCTCCGAGTCCTCGATGAAGTCGCCGAGTTGGCTGTCGCCCTCGTCGCCGATGGTCTGGTCGAGCGAGATGGGCTCCCGGGCGTACTGCTGGATCTCCAGCACCTTCTCCGGTGTGATGTCCATCTCCTTCGCCAGCTCCTCCGGCGTGGGCTCGCGGCCCAGGTCCTGGAGCAGCTCGCGCTGGATCCGGCCGAGCTTGTTGATCACCTCGACCATGTGCACCGGGATGCGGATGGTGCGGGCCTGGTCGGCCATGGCCCGGGTGATCGCCTGCCGGATCCACCAGGTGGCGTACGTGGAGAACTTGTAGCCCTTGGTGTAGTCGAACTTCTCGACCGCCCGGATCAGGCCGAGGTTGCCCTCCTGGATCAGGTCGAGGAACGCCATCCCGCGGCCCGTGTACCGCTTGGCCAGCGACACCACCAGTCGGAGGTTGGCCTCCAGCAGGTGGTTCTTCGCCCGCTCACCGTCCCGGGAAATCCAGAGCAGGTCGCGCTGCATGTCGCGAGTCAGCTTCTCCTCGCCCTCCTCGGCGGCGCGCAGCCGCTCGGCGGCGTAGAGGCCGGCCTCGATCCGCTTGGCGAGCTCCACCTCCTGCTCGGCGTTGAGCAGGGGAACCTTGCCGATCTGCTTCAGGTACGCGCGGACGGAGTCGGCGGACGCGGTCAGCTCGGCGTCGCGACGCGCCTGCTTGAGCGCCTCGGACTCCTCGTCGTCCCACTCGAAGTCGTTGTCCGTCGCCGAGTTGGCGGCGTCGGCCTCGGCGGCCTGGGCCAGCTCGGCCGGCTCCTCGACCACCACGTCCTCGATCTCGGCGGCCAGTTCCTCCGGATCGATCTCCCCCTCGGCGGGGTCGCCGCCCTTGGTCTTCGCCGCGGCCTTGGCGGGCTGCTTGCCCGCGGCGGCCACGGTGGCCTTGGCCACCCGGGTGGGCTTCGCCGCCTTCGCCGGAACGGCGGCCTTGGCGACCGCCTCGGTCGTGGCCTTGCGTGCGGCCACCTTCCTCGGCGCCGGGGCGGGGGCCTCGTCGACGGCGGGGGCCTGCTTCGGGGCCGGCGGGGCGGTCTTCTTGGTGGTCTTGGCGGTGGTGGCTCGGGACGCCGGGGTGGCGGACCGGGCGGCGGCGACGCGGCGGCGCGGGCTGGCCGAGCCGTCCACGACCACGGTCACCCCCGCTTCCGCGAGCGCACGCAGGATCTTCTTGGCCTGGGCCGGAGTCACCTCGGCGGACTCGACGGTGCGCGCGAGCTGAGCCGACGTGAGCTGGCCGCCCGCGCTCTGCGCGTGGGCGATCAGGGTGTCGGTGAGCGAGCGAACGTCGGCGCCGGTCTGGCGGGGTTCTGTCACGAATGACCTTCCGGAGGCGAAGAGCGAGCACGGCCGGGTTGCCCGGCGCAGCGTGGGGCGCGGTGCCGGACGATGTGGTTGAGGAACCCTCGTGTTCCGGGCCGGCCGGTCGTTGGCGGTCCGTGGCGCGTGGGCAGGGGTGAATTGTAACGCCGTCTGCGGCGATCATCCTGCGCCGCACGGCGGACCCACGCCCGGGACCGCCGATTCGGGGCGGTTGTGGAGTTTGTAAGGATGATACTCGCGTGCGCGGCGGACGAGCCCGCTCGCGCTGGAAGGGGACGGGAATGGACGGGTCGGCGCCGCGGCCGCGGGAGCTGCTGGAGATTGCCGTCGACGTGGCCCGGGACGCGGCGGCGACCGCGCACCGGATGCGGGCCGAGGGCGTCTCGGTGGCGGCCACCAAGTCCACGGTCACCGACGTGGTCACCGCGGCCGACCGGGCGGTCGAGCGGCAGGTGGTCGACGCGCTGCGCCGGGTCCGACCGCACGACGCGGTGTTCGGCGAGGAGTACGGCGCCGGCGGGCCGGAGGCCGGGGCGGCCCGGGTGCGCTGGGTCGTCGACCCGATCGACGGCACCGTCAACTACCTGTACGGGCTGCCGTACTGCGCGGTGTCGCTGGCCGCGGAGGTGGACGGCGAGGTGGTCGCGGGCGTGGTGCGCAACGTCGCCACCGGCGAGGAGTGGACGGCCACGGCCGGGGGCGGCGCGTACCGCGGCGGCGAGCGGCTGCGCTGCTCGGGCGAGACCGACCTGAGCCAGGCGCTCGTCGGCACCGGGTTCGGCTACGACCCGGGGCGGCGCGCCCACCAGGCCCGGGTGCTGGCGGAACTGATCCCGCACGTGCGGGACATCCGCCGGCAGGGCGCCGCGGCGCTGGATCTCTGCCTGGCCGCCGAGGGGCGGCTGGACGCGTACTACGAAAAGGGGCTGGCCGCATGGGACCACGCGGCCGGGGCGCTGGTCGCGGCCGAGGCCGGGCTGCGGGTGGCCGGGCTGGGCGGACTGCCGCCCGGGCCGGACCTGCTGATCGCCGCCCCGCCGGCGCTGTTCCAGCCGCTGCACGACCGGCTCGCCGCGCTGGGCGCCTCCGGCGGACCCTGACCCGCGCTCTGCCTGGTCAGGGCCTAGTGCCGGGCGGGATCACTTCTTGCCGGGTGGGGTCACTTCTTGACGGGCATCGGGCACGTGCCGGCGGGCGCGACCGGGGAGCCGAGGTCGCCGAGGGACTGGTTGACCTCCGTGGTGGTGGCGAGCTGCTGGAAGCCGTTGCCCAGCACCACGTCGACGGTGTCGTCCTTGCGGCCCTCCTCGTAGACGGGCGTGGCGTTGTCGAGGAAGAAGGCGCGCAGCAGGTGCGCCGAGCCGACGCCCTTCGGGCCGTACCGCAGGATGGCGATGTCGTCGACCTGCTTGCGCTCGGTGCCCGTCTTCTTCACCTGGAACTTGCGGTTGCGGAAGTCGTCCGCGACGCTGGCGGCCAGGCCCACCTGGTCGGTGGCGTTGTAGATGTTGATCTTCACATCCTTGTACTGGCGGAGGGTCAGGTCCGCCGGCGGCGCGCCCTCGGGGCACCCGGCGGCCTGGCCGGCCACGCTCTGGGTGTCGCGGACCACGGCCACGACCACGAAGACCAGGGCGACGACCGCCAGCAGGCCGACGACAACGAGTGCTCGCACCCGCGCAAAGCTCATCTGGACGCTCCCCGGACAGTGGTGGGTGGCGGCGGCCGCCGGCGGTCGGGCCACCCGCCGGCCGTCGAGTACGCCGCTGAGGTTAACGGTTGTCCGACGGTCGCGTGGAAACAGTCCGACATGCCGGCGCGCCAACCAGCAACCGGGTACTACTACCCCTATCTTCGTGTCGCCTGAGTCACATTGGGAACAACTCGGGGTGCTGGGGCGTACATCTGAGCCACGAGGGCGGTATACATGCCTCGCCCAGAGGGGGGTAAGGTACCGCGCTCGCCGGGGGAAGTTTTTCTGGCGGCCCGGCCCGACCGGCGTCGGGTCGGGTGACCGACACATATCGGTGGCCGGCCAGCGGAACCGAAACAGCGTCGTCCGGCGTTACAACCGGAAGCGACCATATCGACATGGGAGAGTGAAACCGATGGCCACCGACTACGACGCCCCGCGTCGCGACGAGGTCGACCTCGGCGAGGACAGCCTGGAAGAGCTGAAGGCCCGGCGCGTCGACTCACAGTCGGGTGCCGTGGACGTCGACGAGGCGGAGGTCGCCGAGAGCTTCGAGCTTCCCGGCGCCGACCTGGCCGACGAGGAGCTCACGGTCAAGGTGCTACCGATGCAGCAGGACGAGTTCCGGTGCGCCCGCTGCTTCCTGGTCCACCACCGCAGCCAGTTGGCGGTCGAGCGCAACGGCGAACTGATCTGCCGCGAGTGCGTCTGAGCGAGACGGGGAACACCGGCGGCGGCCTCCTCGGCGGGGCCGCCGCTGTCGACACCCGCCGCCGACGGCGCCGCGGCCCCGGCGGCTGACCGCGCCTCCACGGCGCGCCGGCCGGCCGCGTCCCACGTCGCCGGCACCGTCCCGCCCGGACGCCGTGCGCCGGTGGCGAGGAACTGCTTGACTCGTCTGGGCAGCTTCCACGCCGACGGTTCCGGGAGGATCGAGCCATGGGTGAGCGCAGCGACGCGGGCAGGGACGGGCGGCCCGGCAGCGGCCCGGTGGGACCCGGCGTCGACCGGCCGCCGGTATCCCGTCCCGGCCCGGCTCCCGCCCCCGGCGACCCGGCTCGGGGCGCCGACCCGGCTCGGGCCGCCGACTCGGCCCCGACCGCTGGTGGCCCGGCCCCGACCGCTGGTGGCCCGGCCCCGACCGCTGGTGGCCCGGCCGCAACCTCCTCTGCCGGCCCCGACCGCCCGGCCGCCGGGTCCGCCGCGGGTGGGCCCGGCGCGGACGCCCGCGAGGACGCGGACGAACTGGGCGCCACCGTCGCCGCGCTGACCGCGGACGACATCGCGCCGGCCCGGCGGCGGCAGCTACTGACCCGGCTGGTCGGCCAGGCCCGGGCGCGCGGGCTCGCCGACCTGTTCAAGCCGAGGGCGGCCGTCCGCTGGATGACCGAGACCGTCGCCGAGATCGCCCCGCACGTGCCGATCCGGGACCTGGCCACGCTGCGCCGGCACTTCCCCGGCCTCGACGACGAGGCCATCGCCGACCGGCTGGTCCGCAACGCGGCGCGGACGACCGCGGGCATCGGCGCGGCCGGCGGAGGCGTGGCCGCCGTCGAGTGGACGGTCACCCCGACCCTGCTCTCGGCGCCCGTGCTGCTGGCCGCCGAGACGGTCGCCGTGGTGGCGGTGGAGCTGAAGCTGATCGGCGAGCTGCACGAGGTGTACGGGGCGCCGCTGCCCCCCGGCGGGACCCGGCGCGCGGTGGCCCTGGTGCAGTCCTGGGCCGGCCAGCGCGGGATCAACCCGATGACGCCGGGGGTGGGCGTCGGCGCGGTGCTCGGTACGGCGGCCCGGAGGGAGTTGCGTGACGCCCTGCTCCGGCGGTTCGGCCGCAACCTGACCACGCTGGGCCCGCTGCTCACCGGGGCGGCCGTGGCCAGCTACCTCAACCGGCGAGCCACCCGGGCGCTGGCCGACCAGCTCCGCAGGGACCTGCGCGGACAGCGCCGCGCCCTGCCCGGGCCGCCGCCCGCGCTGCCCTGAGCCTGCCCTCAGGCGACGTCGTTTCCCGCGGTTCGCGACCGCGGGGCTCGCAAACCCGGCTCACTCCTCGCGCCTCAGGCTGCGGGCCGCCACGAGCGCGGCGGCGAGCCGCACCGGGTCGCGGCTGCTGACCACCCAGAACGGGGTCGGGTCGGCGGGATCGTCCAGCACGACCTGCACCGCGCCGGGAATCCACGGCCGCTGCACCACGAAGGCCAGCGGGTCGGCCCCGACGCCGAGCACCTCACGCCGGCCGGCCGCGTCCAGCGGGACCGCGTCGGCGACGAACCGCAGCGGCAGCCGGGCGTCGTCCACCCGCAGCTCACCGTCGGCCACGGCGACGCGGATCCGGCCCAGCCACCACAGGGCGGCCACGGTCGCCGGCAGCAGCACCGCGAACGGCAGCCAGGCGCGGACGCCGTCCGCGCCCATCCACAGCTCCAGGCCGAGGAAGCCGCCGAGGGCCACGCCGGCCAGCCACAGCCACCACGGCAGGCTGAGCCGCTCGGAGTACGCGGTGGGCGCCCCCGGGACGGGCGGCGCCGGGGGCGGCGGGGAGGACGACAGGCTCACCCGTGTCAGGGTACGGCGCATGACGGGCGGCGGACCCGGCAGGATGACAGGGTCACCCCGCGAACCGGACGGAAGAGGGAGACCGTGACCGACGTACCCGTGCCCGTACGACAGTTCGACCCGGAGCTGCCGCTGCCCGCGTACGCCCATCCCGGCGACGCCGGGGCGGACCTGGTGGCCGCCGCGGACGTGGAGCTGCCGCCCGGCGGCCGGGCCCTGGTCCCGACCGGCGTGGCGATCGCCCTCCCGGAGGGTTATGTGGGCCTGGTGCATCCCCGTTCGGGCCTGGCGGCCAGGCTCGGCGTGACGGTGCTCAACGCGCCCGGTACGGTCGACGCCGGCTACCGGGGTGAGATCCTGGTCAACCTGATCAATCATGATCGGACGACATCGGCGAAGATCACCCGTGGCGATCGGATCGCCCAGCTCGTTGTCCAGCGGGTGGAGCGGGTCGATTTCCAGCCGGTGGCCGAGCTGCCGCCGTCCCGGCGGGGTGTCGGCGGACACGGCTCGACCGGCGGCCACGCCGGGCTCGTCCCGCCGCCGGCGGAGCGGGCGAGCGGGCAGCCGGAAGAGGTGGCAGGGTGAGTGCGAACAGCGGAGGGTGGGCGCAGTGATCTTCTCCCGAAAGCGGGCCGGTGACGGGCGGCAGGCCAGCGGCGAGCGGGCCGCCGAGGCGGTCGTCGGGCACGGCACCGACGAGCTGGCGGGGCCGGCGCGTGGCCCGTACGACGTCTCCGAGGCCCCGGCGGGGGTGCAGCGGCTCGACCTGGGCAGCCTGCAGATCCCGGCGGTGCCCGACGTGGAGGTGCGGGTGCAGGCCGACCCGCAGGGCGTGATCCAGCAGGTCGTGCTGGTGCACGGCCAGAGCGCGCTCCAGCTCGGCGTCTTCGCCGCGCCGCGTTCCGAGGGCATCTGGGACGAGGTGCGCGAGGAGATCCGCCAGTCGCTGTTCAACGACGGCGCGGCGGCGCAGGAGCGCCAGGGCGAGTACGGCCCGGAGCTGCATGCCCGGGTGCGCACCCCGGACGGCGTGACCGACCTGCGCTTCGTGGGCATCGACGGGCCGCGGTGGATGGTCCGCGGCGTCTACCAGGGCGAGGCTGCCGCCGACCCGACTGCCGTAGGGCCGCTGGCCCAGGTGCTGGACGGGCTGGTCGTCGACCGCGGCCAGGAGGCGAAGCCGGTGCGCGAGCCGCTGCCGCTGCGGCTGCCCCGCGAGGTCGCCGAGCAGGCCGGCCCCGCCGACGAGGACGCCCCGGCCGCCCCGGGCCCGATCCAGGCCTGAGCCGTACCGACCCGGCCCCGGCCCGTCGGCGCCCACGCCGGCGCGGCCGGTCCCCGGGCGGGCGACTGCCCGACCCCGGCGGGTGCGGCGGGCGTCCGCCGCGCCTCGGCGACCGCCCGGCGGCCGGGACGCGGTCGGGATGCGCGCCGCGGTCCAGGCGCGGCCGGCGTGGGGCCGGCGGTCGAGATGCACCCGGGGTGCGGCCGGCCCCGTGTTCCGCGCCGCTCGCGGCGTACGCTGGCGGCACGGTCCCGACACGCCGGGGCCGCACGGTGCCGGCGCGGCCGGCCAGCCCAGGAGAGGGTGACGCGGAGGTCATGACGACCGACGAGGGCCGCAGGGTGTCGCTGCGGCGGCTCCTGCACCGGCTCACCGCGAGCGAGGCCGAGATCGAGGCGCAGGAGCTGCGCCGGGAGAGCGCGGAGTCCGGCGGGATGCCGGCCCGGCAGTGCATGCGCGGTCAGGTGGTCTCGGTGACCGGCCGGCTGCGTACCGTGGTCTACACTCCCAGGACCAACCTGCCCACCCTGGAGGCCGACCTGTACGACGGCAGCGACGTGGTGACGCTGGTCTGGCTCGGGCGGCGGCACATCGCCGGGATCGAGCCGGGGCGGCATCTGACCGCCCGGGGGCGGATGGCGGTGCGGGACGACCGCAAGGTCATCTACAACCCGTACTACGAGCTGGAGTCGCCGAAGTGACGGCGCGGGCGCCGCGGACGGGAGACGTGCGATGACCACCGGACAGGACCGGGCGACGGAGCCGGAGACCGGCCCCGGGGAGGAACGCCTGCCGACGCTCGCCGAGCAGATGGCCGAGCAGTTGGGCGGCTGGCGCGGCCTGGTCGAGTCGAGCGTCCCGGTGTTCGTCTTCGTGGTCGCCAACATCGTCGGCGAGCTGCGCCCCGCGATCATCGCCTCGGTGGCCACGGCGCTGCTCATCGCAGGCCTGCGGTTGGCGCAGCGCCGGCCGGTCCGGCACGCGGTCAACGGCCTGTTCGGCATCGCCATCGGCGCGTTCATCGCGCTGCGCACCGGCGAGGAGCGGGACTTCTACCTCCCCGGCATCCTGTACGGCATCGGCTACGGCCTGGTGCTGCTGCTCTCCGCGGTGATCCGGCAGCCCCTGGTGGGCTGGCTCTGGTCGGTGCTGGTGGCCAAGGGCCGCGCGGACTGGCGCGACGACCCCCGGCTGGTGCGCACCTTCACCCAGCTCACCGTGCTCTGGGGCGTGGTGTGGCTGGCCAAGGTCGGCGTGCAGGCCGCGCTCTGGTACGCCCATCAGGACACCGCGCTGGGTATCGCCCGCCTGGCCCTCGGCTACCCGCCGTACGCGCTGCTGCTGCTGATCACGGTGTGGACGGTGCGCCGGGTCACCCGCGAGACGCGGGCACCCGAGCCCCTGCCCGGCGGCTGAGCCCGCCCGGCCGGTCCCGGCCCACCGCCGGCGCGGCGCTCACCTCCCGCCGCGGGTCCGTTCCACGCTGTCCGCGCCGAGGACCACCGCGCGGACCTCGTCCTCCACGTCGGCGGTGCAGACGAAGATCAGCTCGTCTCCCGCCTCGATCGGATCGTCCGGGCTGGGCACCAGCACCCGCTTGCCGCGCAGGATCGCCACCAGGGCGGTGTCCCGGGGCAGCGGCACGGCGTGGATCGGCTGCCCGACGTACGGGGCGGTGGGCGGCAGGGTGATCTCGACGAGGTTCGCCTCGCCCTGCCGGAACGTCATCAGCCGGACCAGGTCGCCGACCGTCACGGCCTCCTCGACCAGGGCCGCCATCACCCGCGGCTTGCTCACCGCGACGTCGACGCCCCACTGCTCGGTGAACAGCCACTCGTTCTCGGCCCGGTTCACCCGGGCCACCACCCGGGGCACCGCGAACTCGGTCTTGGCCAACAGCGACACCACCAGGTTGACCTTGTCGTCCCCGGTCGCGGCGACGACCACGTCGCAGCCGGCGAGGTTGGCCTCCTCCAGGCTGGCCAGCTCGCAGGCGTCCGCGAGCACCCAGTCGGCGGTGGGCACCCGGTCCGGCCGGAGCATCTTGGGCTGGCGCTCGATGAGCATCACCTGGTGGCCGTTGTCGATCAGCTCCTGGGCGATCGAGCGGCCCACGTTGCCGGCGCCGGCGATGGCGATCCGCATCTCTAGTGCGCTCCTTCCGGCGGGCTTCCGGCCGCCGACGTGACCGACGCCATGATGTCGTCGGTGACCAGCATGAAGACCTGGTCGCCCTCCTGCACGACGCTGGACCCGGTGGGCAGCGTGCCGATGCCGAAGCGGGTGAGATACGCCACCCGGGCCCCGGCCGCCTCCTCCAGCGCCCGCAGCGGACGCCCGATCCAGTCCTTGTGGACGGGCACCTCGATGATCGAGACCGTGCTGGTCGGGTCCCGGAAGATCTCCACGTTGCCCTCGGGGACCAGGTGCCGCAGCATCCGGTCGGCGGTCCACCGCACGGTGGCCACCGTCGGGATGCCCAGCCGCTCGTAGACCTGCGCCCGGCGCTGGTCGTAGATCCGGGCGGCCACCCGGGAGACGCCGAACGTCTCGCGGGCCAGCCGGGCGGAGATGATGTTGGAGTTGTCGCCGCTGGAGACCGCGGCGAAGGCGTCCGCCCGCTCGATGCCGGCCTGCCGCAGCACCTCGCCGTCGAAGCCGGCGCCGGTGACGGTGATGCCGGCGAAGTCGGGGCTGAGCCGGCGGAAGGCGTCGGCGTCCTGGTCGATCACCGCCACCGAGTGGCCGCGGGACTCCAGGCTCTGGGCAAGGGTCGAACCGACCCGGCCGCAGCCCATGATCACGACATGCACGTGTCCCTCCCAAGGTGCGCGCACCCGCTGCACTGCGAGCCTGCCACGTTCCGCGGGTCAGCGGGGGACGACGGTACCGCGCCCGGTTCCGCGCCCGTGATCGGCCACCCCGGCACCGACGTTGCCGTGGTCGTACCCTTAGCGCTTGTGGCCAGTCCCACCTCGCTGCTGAAGCGACTTCTGCTCGGTCGACCGTTCCGGTCCGACCGGCTCCAGCACACCCTCCTGCCGAAGCGCATCGCCCTGCCCGTCTTCGCCTCCGACGCGCTGTCCAGCGTCGCGTACGCCCCGGACGAGATCCTGCTGACGCTGTCCATCGCGGGCGCGTCGGCGTACCTGTTCTCGCCGTGGATCGCGGTCGCCGTGGTCGTGGTGATGCTCACGGTGGTCGCCAGCTACCGGCAGAACGTGCACGCCTACCCCTCCGGCGGCGGCGACTACGAGGTCGCGACCGTCAACCTGGGCCCGCGGGCGGGTGTCGCGGTGGCCAGCGCCCTGCTGGTCGACTACGTGCTCACCGTGGCGGTCTCGGTCTCCTCCGGGGTGGCCAACCTGGGCTCCGTGGTGCCGTACGTGGCCACCCACAAGGTGCTCATCGCGGTCGTCGCGGTGGTGCTGCTCACCGCGATCAACCTGCGGGGCCTGCGCGAGTCCGGCACCGCGTTCGCCATCCCGACGTACGGCTTCGTCATCGTCATCGGCGGGATGCTGCTCACCGGCCTGATCCGGATCTTCGTCCTCGGCCACGACCTGCACGCCCCGAGCGCCGGCCTGGAGATCCAGGCCGAGCACAGCGTGACCGGGTTCGCCCTGATCTTCCTGCTGCTGCGCACCTTCTCCTCCGGCTGCGCGGCGCTCACCGGCGTGGAGGCGATCTCCAACGGGGTGCCCGCGTTCAAGGCGCCGAAGAGCCGCAACGCGGCCACCACCCTGCTGCTGCTCGGCTCCATCGCGGTGTCCATGCTGGTGGGGATCATCCTGCTGGCCCAGGCCACGGGCCTGCAGTTCGTGGAGGACCCGGAGACCCAGATCGTCTCCGGCCCCGCCGGGTACGTGCAGAAGACCGTCACCACCCAGCTCGGCGAGACGGTCTTCGGCTCCGGGTCGGTGCTGCTGTACGTCGTCGCCGGGATGACCGCGTTGATCCTCTTCCTGGCCGCCAACACCGCGTTCAACGGCTTCCCGGTGCTCGGCTCGATCCTCGCCCAGGACCGCTACCTGCCCCGGCAGCTGCACACCCGGGGCGACCGGCTGGCGTTCTCCAACGGCATCGTGTTCCTCGCCGTCTTCGCGGTGGTGCTGATCGTCGGCTTCCAGGCCGAGGTGACCCGGCTGATCCAGCTCTACATCGTCGGCGTCTTCGTCTCGTTCACCCTCTCCCAGGCCGGCATGATCCGGCACTGGAACCGGCACCTGCGCACCGAACGCGACCCGGAGGCCCGCCGCCGGATGCACCGGTCGCGGGCCATCAACGGCTTCGGCATGGCGCTCACCGGCACGGTGCTGGTGATCGTCCTGATCACCAAGTTCCTGCTCGGCGCGTGGATCGCCATCGCGGCGATGGCCGTGATCTACCTGCTGATGCTGGCCATCCGCCGGCACTACGACCGGGTCGCCGCCGAGCTGGAACCGACCGAGGTCCGGGGCGTGCTGCCGGCCCGCAACCACGCCGTCGTGCTGGTCAGCAAGCTGCACCAGCCGACCCTGCGGGCGATCGCGTACGCCCGGGCCACCCGGCCGGACACCCTGACCGCGGTGACGGTCAACGTCGACGAGAAGGACACCCGGCACCTGCAGGACGACTGGGAACGGCGGGAGCTGCCGGTGCCGCTGACCGTGATCGACTCGCCGTACCGGGAGATCACCCGGCCGATCATCGAGTTCGTGGCCAACATCCGCCGGGAGTCGCCGCGTGACGTGGTCACCGTCTTCATCCCCGAGTACGTCGTCGGCCGCTGGTGGGAGAACCTGCTGCACAACCAGAGCGCGCTGCGGCTGAAGGGGCGGCTGCTGTTCGAGCCGGGCGTGATGGTGACCAGCGTGCCGTGGCAGCTCGCCTCGACCGCCGCCAAGGACCTGAGCCGGCTGGACGCGACGCTGAGCCGGGGACCGGCCCGCGGCCCCCGGGTCGCCCCGCGCAGCACCCTGCCGCCGCAGGTGCCGCCGATCGACTCCGCCCCGCGCCGCCGCGAGGGCGGCCCGACCGACGGTGGCCGGCCGTGACGCGCCCCGGCGGGATCCGACCGGCGCGTCGGGCCGGCGGGGACCGGCCGGCGCCCTCGGCCGCCGACCGGCCGGCGCCTCCCGGCGAGGCCCGGCCGATGCCGACCAGCGGCGGGGACCTGCCGACGCCGGCGGGCGACGAGCGGCGCGGCCTGGAGGAGGCCGAGCGGGTCGAGCTGACCGTGGACGCGGTCGCCCCCGGCGGGCACTGCGTCGCCCGGGTGGACGGCCAGGTCGTCTTCGTCCGGCACGCGCTGCCCGGCGAGCGGGTGGTGGCCGAGGTGACCGAGGTGCACCGGGGGTTCGTCCGGGCCGACGCGGTCACGGTGCTCGACGCCGCGCCGCAGCGGGTCGAGCCGCCCTGCCCGTACGCGAAGCCGGGCCGCTGCGGCGGCTGCGACCTGCAGCACGTCGCCCCCGAGGCCCAGCTGGACTGGAAGGCGGCGGTGGTCCGCGAGCAGCTCACCCGGCTCGCCGGGCTCACCGACGCCGAGGTCGACCGGCTCGGGGTCCGCGTCGCGGCGCTGCCCGGCGGCCCGCTGGGCTGGCGGTCCCGGGTCCGGTACGCCGTCGACGCCGCCGGCCGGGCCGGGCTGCTCAAGCACCGCTCGCACGAGGTGGTGCCGATCGACCGCTGCCTGATCGCCCACCCCGCGATCCAGGAGCTGCCGGTGCTTCCCCCGACCGGAGCCCGCTGGCCCGACGCGGACGCGGTCGAGACGGTCGCCTCCACCGGCGGGGACGTCACCGTGGCCGCGCTCGCCGAGGGGGTGCCGACGGTGGTCAGCGGGCCGGCCGCCGTACGCGAGGTGGCCGCCGGCCGCCGGTGGACGGTGCCCGCGTCCGGCTTCTGGCAGGTGCACCCCGCCGCGGCGGACACCCTGGTCGACGCGGTGCTCGACCTGCTCGACCCGAGGCCGGGCGAGTCGGCGTGGGACCTCTACGGCGGGGCGGGGCTGTTCGCCGCCGCGCTCGCCGGCCGGGTCGGCCCGGACGCCCGGATCACCCTGGTCGAGTCCGCCGAGCACGGCGTGGCCGCCGCCCGGGACAACCTGCGGGACCTGCCGCGGGTCGAGGTGGTGGCGGGCCGGGTGGAGACCGCGCTGGCGCGCCGCCGCGTGACCGGACCCGTCGACCTGGTGGTACTGGACCCGCCGCGCACCGGGGCGGGCGCCCGGGTGGTGCGCGACCTGGTCGCCGCCGGTCCGCGCGCCGTGGCGTACGTGGCGTGCGACCCGGCCGCCTTCGCCCGGGACGTACGGACGTTCGCCGGGGCGGGGTGGCGGCTCGCGCGGCTGCGCGGCTTCGACCTGTTCCCCATGACCCAGCACGTCGAGCTGGTCGGCCTGCTGCTGCCGCCCGCCGCCGAGGGATGAGCCCGTGCGGATCGTGGGGTTGATGTCGGGGACGTCGTACGACGGGGTGGACGTCGCGGCGGCGGAGTTCGCCGTCGAGGGGGACACGCTGCGGCTGCGGCCGCTCGGCTTCGCCGGCCTGGACTACGACGAGGAGCTGCGGGCGCAGATCGGGGCGGTGCTGCCGCCCAACCCCACCAGCATCGAGGCGGTCTGCCGACTGGACAACCGGCTCGGGGAGGTGTTCGCCGAGGCGGCGGCGCGCGGCGTCGCGCTGGCCGGAGGCCGGGTCGACGCGGTCGTCTCGCCCGGCCAGACGATGTTCCACTGGGTCTCCGGCGGGCGGGCGCGGGGCACCCTCCAGCTCGGCGCGCCGGCCCGGGTGGCGGCGCGGGTGGGCGTACCGGTGCTGTCGGACCTGCGCTCGGCCGACGTGGCGGCCGGCGGGCAGGGCGCGCCGCTGGTCCCGGCGTTCGACGCGCTGCTGCTGCGGGCGGAGTCCGGGCCGCCGCGGGCGGCGCTCAACCTGGGCGGCATCGCCAACCTCACCGTGGTCGCGCCCGGCGCCCCCGTCCTCGGGTACGACGTGGGCCCGGCCAACGCGCTGCTCGACGCGGCGGCCCGTCGCCTCCTGGGCCGCCCCTGCGACCTCGACGGGGCCCGCGCGGCGGCCGGTCGGGTGCACCCCGCCCTGCTGGAGCTGCTGCTCGCCGAGCCGTACTACGCCGCGGCGCCGCCGAAGTCGACCGGCAAGGAGCTGTTCCACGCCGGCTACCTGGACGGGAAGCTCGCGGCGCTCGGCGCCCCCGTCGACCCCGACGACGTGCTGGCCACGCTCACCGAGCTGACCGCCCGGACGGTCGCCGCCGAGTGCGACCGGCACGGGGTCGCCGAGGTGGTCGCCGCGGGCGGCGGGGTGCGCAATCCCACCCTGCTGCGGCGGCTGGCCGCCCTCGGCGACGGGCGGTGGCGGCTGCGCGCCAGCGACGAGCTGGGCGTGCCCACCCAGGCCAAGGAGGCGTACGCGTTCGCCCTGCTCGGGTGGCTGTCCTGGCACGGCCTGCCGGGGGCGATCCCGTCGGTGACCGGGGCCCGGGAGGCCGCCGTGCTCGGCTCGTGGACGCCGGCCGGACCGGCCCGGTCCGCCCCGCCGGCGACCCCGCCCCGGCGGCTGGTCATCGCCGCCTGACTGTCCGCCCGATCAGGCGGCGGCGTCCACGGCCAGGCTGCGGGGTGCCGGGCGGCCGATAGACTCTTCGGTCATGAGTGTTGAAGAGGACACGGCCAACCACGGTCGGCTGCTGGCCACGGTGCGCGGTCCGCAGGACGTGAAGAGAATGTCCGGGAAACAACTGGACATCCTCGCCGCCGAGATCCGCGACTTCCTGATCGCCAAGGTCTCCCGCACCGGCGGGCACGTCGGCCCGAACCTGGGCGTGGTGGAGCTGACGCTGGCGATGCACCGGGTCTTCGAGTCGCCGCGGGACCGCCTCCTGTTCGACACCGGGCACCAGGCGTACGTGCACAAGATCATCACTGGGCGGCAGGCCGGCTTCGACCGGCTGCGCCAGCGCGGCGGCCTCTCCGGCTACCCGAGCCAGGCCGAGAGCGAGCACGACGTCATCGAGAACTCGCACGCCTCCACCGCCCTGTCCTACGCCGACGGCCTGGCCAAGGCGTACGCGCTGCGGGGCGAGCAGCGCAGCGTGGTCGCCGTCGTCGGTGACGGCGCGCTGACCGGCGGCATGTGCTGGGAGGCGCTGAACAACATCGCCACCGCCGGCAACCCCCTCGTGATCGTGGTCAACGACAACGGCCGGTCCTACGCCCCGACCATCGGCGGCCTCGCCGACCACCTCTCGGCGCTGCGGCTCAACCCCGGCTACGAGAAGGTGCTGGACACCGTCAAGGAGGCCCTCGGCTCGACCCCGCTGGTCGGCAGGCCGATGTACGAGGTGCTGCACGCGGTCAAGAAGGGCATCAAGGACGCCGTCGCCCCGCAGGCGATGTTCGAGGACCTGGGCATCAAGTACGTCGGCCCGGTCGACGGCCACGACGTCCCCGCCGTCGAGTCGGCGCTGCGCGCGGCCAAGAACTTCGGCGGCCCGGTGATCGTGCACGCCGTCACCCGCAAGGGCTACGGCTACCGCCCCGCCGAGGAGGACGAGGCGGACCGCCTGCACGGCCCGGGCAGCGCGTTCGACCCCGAGACCGGCAAGCTGGTCGCCGCCCCGTCGGTCAAGTGGACCCACGTCTTCGCCGACGAGCTGGTCGCGATCGCCGACGAGCGGCCCGACGTGGTGGGTATCACCGCCGCGATGGCGGAGCCGACCGGCATCGCGAAGCTGGCCCGCAAGTACCCCGACCGGGTGTACGACGTCGGCATCGCCGAGCAGCACGCCGCCACCTCGGCGGCCGGCCTGGCGCTCGGCGGCCTGCACCCGGTCGTGGCGGTCTACGCGACGTTCCTCAACCGGGCCTTCGACCAGGTCCTGCTGGACGTGGCGATGCACCGGCTGCCGGTGACGTTCGTGCTGGACCGGGCCGGCATCACCGGCCCGGACGGGCCGAGCCACTACGGCATGTGGGACATGTCCGTGTTCGGCGTGGTGCCCGGCCTGCGCATCGCCGCGCCCCGCGACGCCGCGAGCCTCCGCGAGGAGCTGCGCGAGGCGGTGGCCGTGGACGACGGCCCGACCATCGTCCGGTTCCCGACCGGCAGCGTCGCCGCCGACCTGCCGGCCGTGCGCCGGGTCGGCACGGTCGACGTGCTGGGCGAGTCGACGCGTACCGACGTGCTGCTGGTCGCGGTCGGCGCGTTCGGCCAGCTCGGCATGGAGGTCGCCGCCCGGGTCGCCGAGCAGGGCTACGGCGTGACGGTGGTCGACCCGCGCTGGGTCCGTCCGATCCCGGCCGAGCTGGTCGAGCTGGCCGCGGAGCACCGCCTCGTCGTCACGGTCGAGGACGGCGTACGCGTCGGCGGGGTCGGCGACGCCCTCGCCCAGGCCATGCGGGACGCCGACGTCCGCGTGCCGCTGCGCGACCTGGGCGTGCCGGCCGACTGGCACCCGCACGGCACCCGCGCGCAGATCCTCGCCGACCTGCGCCTCACCGCCCAGGACGTCGCCCGCGACGTCACCGGGTGGATCTCCGGCCTGGACGCCCAGCCGGTCGAGCCGGTCCGCCTCCGCGCGGCCGACGCGAACTGAGAGGCACCCCCCTCCTCGACGCCAGGCGTCGAGAAGGGGGCCCCTTCCCACTGCCCTGCGCAGGCGGGGCGGGCCCCATGTCGCCGATATGGTCGGGTCCGGCGCTCGGGACGGCCCCATGTCGCCGATATGGTCGGGTCCGGCGCTCGGGACGGCCCCATGTCGCCGACATGGCGTCGCGCCGCGTGCAGGGGCGCCCAGCCGCGTCGCGTCGCGCCCGTGTCGCCGACATGGTGGGGTCCGGCGCTCGGGATAGCCCCATGTCGCCGACATCGCGGCCAGCCCAGCCCAGCCCAGCCGCGCCGCGTCGCGCCCAGCCGCGCGGGGTGTGGCGTGTGGCGGCGCTGGTCAGCGGCCGCCGACGGACCGGTAGTAGGTCTTCTCCGCCCCGGCCAGGCTGAACGTGGCCTTGCTCGTCGGCTGCGGCACCACCACCAGCCCGGGCCGGTCCACCAGCAGCGGCGTGCCCGGCGGGACCGACAGCGAGCTGTACCGGTTGGACCGCCAGTTCAGCACCACCAACGGCTGGCCCGGCACCGGAAGCGTGTACGCCTGCAGCGGGTTGGCCCGGTCGGCCGGTGAGACCACCGGCGCGCCGTCGTCGGCCGGCCGGTAGACCACCGCCGTCATGGTGCCGGCGTCGGTCTCCCAGCTCAGCTGCTCCAGGTCGGCCGGGTCGCCGCCGCCCAACGCCACCTCGCCGAGCGCCCGCACGCTCAGCTTGGCCATCGGCCAGGACTCGGGCACCGAGCGGGGCGCGTCGCTGTCGCCGATCCGGCGGGGGATGCTGCCGAACGGCCCCCGCTCGTCGGCCAGCACGCACGTGTCCAGGCCGTCCAGGGCCCGCCGGCCCGAGCCCGTCTCGTCCCGGACCAGCGGATAGCGGGGGTCGCTGGTGGCCGTACCGAGGTCCAGCAGACGGTCCGCGGCCCGGCCGCGCGGCAGCGACCGGGTCGCCCGCAGCGTCGCGGTCAGCGGCACGGCCCGGCAGGCCGGCACGTCCACCGGGTCGGTCAGCCCGTCCCGGCTGGCCAGCGCCCGGCCCTTGGGGCCGAGCAGCCGCTCGACCCGCTCCGAGAGCAGGTAGCGCCGCCCGCGGTCGGTCTGCACGGGCAGCACGTCGGAGTAGACGAGGTAGCCGGGATCGGTGTACTCCACGGCCCGCCGGACCACGTACCGGTCACCCTCGCGGGTCAGTTGCAGCAGCCAGGACGCGCTCTCGCCGGGCACGTCGGCGGCGACCAGGGCCAGCGGGGCGCCGTCGACCTCCCCCGACCAGAGGATCCCGGACGAGGACAGGTGGGCCCGGTCGTCGGCCGGTGAGCGCCAGGCCCGCACGGCCTCGGTGACCGCCGCCGTCGCGGCCGCGTCGCCGGCCAGCCCGCCCCGCGCCGGCCACACCCGCAACGACCCGTCCAGGCTGTCGTAGCCGACGGGCAGGACGTCCGACTTCCGGTCGGCGACCGGACCGCAGCCCGTCGCCGCCAGCAGCAGGGTGAGCAGTGCGGTGGCCGTTCTGCCGCGCCGGCGGACTGAAGCCACCTGATCCGCCCCCGATCGCGTTCGCCCCGTCATGTTTTCGGTCCCACATGGTACGAGACGGTCGGGCCGCGCCGGTTGGCGCCTCGGCCACGCCCGCGAGCTGCGGCGCGACCGGCCCGGCCGGCGGGATCGGGCCGCCGGGGATCCGACCACATAGGACAGCCCGGTGGTTCTCCGGCCAATGTCCGGCTCCGGTAGACTCCGCCGACTGTGACCCATGCCGAGCCCCGCGGAGACTCCCTGCCGGTTCCCGACGCTCCCGTGGGCCCCGCCGCCGGCCCCGCGGCCCCGGCCGCACCGGCCGCCACCGCGCTCGCCGAGCCTCCGGACCTGCTGCCCGCGCCCGTGACCACGGCCGAGCCCCTGTCCGCCGTCGCGCCCGTGTCCGTCGTGGAGGCCCCGGCCGAGGCCGGCTCCGACGGCACGGCGTCCCCCGTCGGGGCCCCGGCCAGGCGGTGGCGGTGGACGAGCCGGCGCCGCGACCTCGCCGTCTACGGCGTGTTCCTGCTCGCCGCGCTCTGGGTGACCAGCCAGATCTGGGTCGACCCGGCCGGCCGGGTCGCGTCGCTGTACAGCAGCGACCCCGCCCAGGTGCAGTTCTTCCTCGCCCACTCGGTGCGGGTGGTGCTGCACGGGGAGTTCCCGTTCTATACCGACCAGTTCAACTACCCGGACGGGGTCAACCTGATGGCCAACACGGCCATCCTGGCGCTCGGCATCCCGATGGTGCCGGTGACCCTCCTGTTCGGACCGGCCGTGTCCTTCGTGGTGCTGGTCACACTCGGCCTCGCCGGGACCGCCGCCGCCTGGTACCGGATGCTCTCCCGGCACGTGGTGCGCACCCCGCTGGCCGCCGCCGTCGGCGGCTGGCTCTGCGGGTTCTCGCCGGCGATGCTCTCGCACGCCAACTGGCACCCGAACATCATCTCGCAGTTCCTGCTGCCGTTCATCGTCTGGCGGGTGCTGGTGATCACCCGGTCCCGGCGGCCCGTCCGCGACGGCGCGCTGCTGGCCCTGATGGTGACCGCCCAGGCGTTCATCAACGAGGAGATCCTGCTCTTCACCGCGCTGGCGTGCGGGGTCTTCCTGACCGCGATGCTGGTGCAGCGGCCGGCGCTGTGGTCGACGGCGTGGCGACCGCTGGGCGTCGCGGTGGGGGTCTGCGCCGTGCTGGCCGGGGCGCTGCTGGCGTACCCGCTGTACGTCCAGTTCGCCGGGCCGATGGCGTACCACGGGCTCAGCGACGCGGTCCGCGACTACGGCAACGACATCGCGGCGTTCTTCGCCCCCGGCTCGCCCACGCTGGGCGGCAACCAGCGGGCCAACGTCAACCTGGCCCCGAACTACTCGGAGGAGAACGCCTTCCTCGGCTGGACCCTCGCGATGCTGGCGGTCGGCATCGTGCTGTGGCTGCGCCGGGAGCCGCTCGTCCGGGCGATCGCGGCGACCGGGGTGTTCTTCGCGGTGCTCTCCCTCGGCGAGCGGGTCTCCTGGTGGGACCGGGAACTGTTCACCGGCCCGTGGGAGTGGCTGGTCCGGTTGCCGCTGCTCGACGCCGTGGTGCCGACCCGGTTCGGGATGATCACCACGGTGGTGATCGGCGTGCTGCTGGCGCTGGCCGTCGACCGGGTCTGGTCGCTGCGCCCGGCCGACGCGCGCACCGTGCGTACCCTCGCGGTCGGCGCCCTGGTCGCGGCCCTGCTGCCGATCGCGCCGATGCCGCTGAACGTCACCTCGCGCCCGCCGGTGCCGACCTTCATCACCGCCGACCGGTGGCGCGAGTACGTCGGGCCGGACCAGACCCTGGTGCCGATCCCGGTGCCGAGCATGGGCAACACGCACGGGATGCGGTGGGCGGCGTCCACCAACCTCGACTTCAAGATCCCCGGCGGCTACTTCCTCGCCCCGCGCAACGGCAACACCGGCGACCCGGGCCGGTTCGGCGGCCGGCCCAGCGGGCTCGGCAAGCTGCTGGAGGAGGTGTCCGCCACCGGCCGGACCCCGCAGCTCGACGACCGTCAGCGCCGCCGGTCGCTGGACGAGCTGCGGCACTGGCGCGCCGCCATCCTGGTGCTGCCGGTACGCCAGCACAACGCCGAGCCGCTGCGGCGTACCGTCGAGCAGCTCGTCGGCCCCGGGCGCCGGGAGCTGGACGTCTGGGTCTGGGACGTCCGGACGCTGAGCGGCCCCTCCGCCTGACGGCCACTCCGGCGCGGACCGGCTGCCTGGCGGCCGTTCCGGCGCGGCCCTTCCGCCTGACGGCTGCTCCGGCGCGGGCCGGGTGCCGCGCCGACTACGGCGGTCGAGAAGGGCCCCTGCTCACAGGGGCCCTTCCTCGCACCGTCAGTCGACGAGGGGGCGGACGTCCCACAGCCAGACGTCGTCGACCCGCTGGGCCGGGCCGAGCAGGGCGGTCATCAGCTCGCGCAGGACCGCCTCCCGGGGGTGCGCCCCGAGCACCACCACCGACGCCCGCCAGTAGCGCAGGTCGGCCACCGCCTGCCGGCGGTTCTCCTCCGTCACCACCGGGAGCGTGCCGGAGTCCATCGTGGCGTAGATCAGCGTGCTGGTCGGCCGGTTCGGCGCGCCGAAGGTGCCCTCGCCGAGCTCGTTGGGGCCGATGAAGTAGCCGCCGGGGATCGGGAACTCGTGCCCCGTCAGGGCGCTCCAGCGCAGGGTGGGCAGGCCGTGCACGTTGCTGGGGATCGGCACCGGCACCAGCGTCCGGCCCTCCGGCACGTACGGCCGCCAGCCGCCGGAGGTGATGAACCGCGGCGGCGGGTCGATCTGCTGGGCCGGCAGCGGCCGGGGGACCAGCGGCAGCACGGCGAGCGCGAGGGCCGCGTACCCGACGGGGCGCAGCCAGCGGCGGCCGGACCAGGCGGCGCCGGCGGACGCGGCCGGAGCGGCTGACGTGGCCGAGGCCGAGTCGGCGGCGGCGCGGGGGGCCGGCACCCGTGGCGCGGCGGGGCGGCCGGAGCGGGCCAGCGCGTCCCAGGCCAGGGCGAGCAGCACGCCGACGGCGGCGGCCGTCACCAGGGCCAGCCGGGTGGGCATCATCATCTCGACCAGCGGCAGGTCGTCCGGGATGTAGGACCACAGCCCGTCGACGTCGGTCTCCACCCCGTCGAAGCGCACCACCGGGCCGATCGCGGCGACGGTGAAGACCGCGACCAGCACGGCCACGATCCGGGCGGCCAGCGACCGGCGGACCAGCAGCACCAGGGCGACCAGGGCGACCAGCACCAGCGGCCAGCCGAACCAGGTGTTCTGCTCGGTCAGCCCGATGGTCTTCTCCACCGCCTCGTCGCCGGCGATCGTGTCCCGGGGGAACGTCACGAACGCCACCAGGTCCTCGCCCCAGCTGTGGAACACCCCGCCCTGCAGGCCGCGGTAGGACTGCGGGCCGTTGAACTGGAACCAGATCGGGTACGCCGTGAGCAGCAGGGTGAGCCCGCCGCCGAGCCCGAGCGCGGCCAGGAAGCCCCGGGCGCGGGCCCAGGCCGCCCGCGGCCGCTGCGCCGCGTACGCCAGCACGACCACCAGGCAGGCCAGCGCCGTGAGCAGCAGCATCTCCTCGTTGATGAAGACCTGGTACGCCACCAGCAGCCCCAGCACCACCCCGTCGCGGCGCCAGCTGCGCCCCGGCGCGCCGAGCGCCAGCACCCGCGCCACGATCACCGGCAGCAGGTAGTTCGAGACGAAGTTGGGCTGCCCGTTGGCGTGGTGCACGATGCCGGGCGCGAAGCCCAGGAACGCCCCACCGAGGAACGCCGCCGCGGGCGAGCGCACCAGGTGCCGGGAGAGCATCCAGTACGACGTGGCGGCGGTCGCGGCCAGCGCTCCGCCCAGGTAGAGGGCGTACGTCACCTGCGGTCCGAACAGGAGGGTCACCGGCGCGAGCGGGATCGTGGCCCCGAGCATCGACGTGTTCGCCATCATGTTCACCCCGTCGGGGGCGTTCTGGCGGGTGGTGAACAGCGGGTTCTCCAGGTGCAGCAGCGAGTACGCGCCGTGTGAGAAGAGCCACTCGAACCAGCTGTGGTCGGTCGGCAGGTGCGACGACACCCGGTGCTGGACGTCCCCCCAGTAGTTCAGGCACACCAGGACGCCGAGGAGCACATAGGCTCCGATGGCCAGAACGTCGGCGCGGGCCGGTCGGCGTCGGGGCCGCCGCGGGGCGGGCGCCGCGTCGGGTCCGGCCGGCGCGGCCGGCGCCGCCACGGGCGCGGGATCGGAGTTCAGCGAGGGTTCATCCACCGGCAAAGCCACGACGCGCCATCGTACAGGCGGGCGCGCGTGGGCCCGGCCGGCCGGTGAGCCTTCGCCGCCGTCCGTCCGGCCGCCCGTCCACCGGTTGGGGGAGGAGGAACGCCGGTGACCCTCATCGACCTCGGCGAGCTGCGCGGGGACGCCGAGCCGGAGCCGCCGGCCCGGCCGCCCCGCGCGGTGGGGCGCCCGCTGCGGGTGGCCCTGGCCGGCGCGCTCGCGCTGCTCACCCTGGCCGCGTCCGCCGCGGTCGTGCGGCCCCCGTCGACGGTGCTACCCGGCCGGGTCGGGGCCGTCGAGGTCGCCGTGACGCCCGACCGGGTGTACGTGGCGGAGCGGGAGGGCCCGGAGTCGGGCGGGCGGGAGGTTGCCGCGTACGCGACGCCCACCCGCGCCGGGGAGCCCCTGCGGTTGCTGTGGCGCGTCTCCCTGCCCGGCGCGGGCGGGCTGTTCGGGCTGGCCGAGCGCGACGGGGTGGTATTCGTCAATGTGGACCTGGACACGGATCATCCGCAGACGATCCTCGTGGACGCGAAGACCGGCGGCCGGCTGTCACGGCATCCCGGGTCCGGCGCGCCCACGGTCGGCGGCGGGCTGCTCCTCCTCGGCAACAGCACGCTCGGGGCACCGGGCCTGCAGCTCGTGGACCTGGCGTCGGGGCGGGTCCGGTGGTCGCTGCCGCAGTCGCTGGTCACGTTCAACTACCACCGCCGGGGCGAACTGGTCGACCGGGTGGTGGTGACCTCCGACCTGCTGCCCGGAGCCGACCGGGACGGGCGGATCGAGGTGCGGGACGTCGTGTCCGGGGCGGTGCTGGCCGCCCGGGACCTCAAGGGCCGGGAGCGGCCGACGTACCGGCAGGTCAACCTGGCCGGGGAGCTGCTGCTGGTGACCGAGGGGGAGCCCGGCGGGGGCGCCGTGGTCACGGCGTACGGGCTGGCCGCTCTGGACCGGCGCTGGGAGCGGCGGCTGGCGGAGTTCGGGCAGGCCGAGCAGTGCGGGGCGCTGCTCTGCGTCTCCGCCCCGAGGCGCGGGGAGGTGTCGGCGCTCGACCCGGCGACCGGCCGGACCCGGTGGAGCAACCCGCGCTGGCCGTGGTTCCTGGTGGCGCGGGGGGACCGGCTCCTGGTCGGCGCCGTCGACCAACGGCCGACGGGCGGCGGGTTCGCCGTGCTGGACGCGGCGACCGGGCGGCAGCTCGGCGAGCTGGGCCGCTGGCAGTTGACGTTCGCCCGCGACCCGGACGCGCCGCTGTTCGGCGTCCGGCGCACGCGGGAGGGCGACCTGCTCGTCGCGGAGCTGGACCTGGCCCGGGCGGAGGCCCGGGTGCTCGACGTGCTGCCGGACGCGACGGGGGAGTGCGTCGTCGCGGGGCGCAGCGCGGTCTGCCGCCGTGTCGGCGGGGCGTTCGGCTGGTGGCGGCTGCGCCGGTGAGCCCGGCCGCCCCGGCTACCAGTTGGGCTGGGCGGGTGGCGGGGGCAGTGGCACGTCGGGCGGCCGGATCACGTACACGATCCCGCCGCTGCCGCCCTGCCACGCCGCCTCGAACCGGTGCCGGTCCCCGGTCCGGCGGACCCCGGCGTCGTCCGGGGCGTACGGGTCGTTGAGCACCGGGTCGCCGTCGGCGGTGAACCCGACCAGCACCATCAGGTGACCCCGGGTGTCGTAGTCCAGCCCCGGCACCTCGCCCCGCGGAACGCGGCGGAGAGCACGAGCGGCACCCCGGCGGCCACGAACGCGCCCGCCTCGGCCAGCGACCGCAGCCGGGTGACGAACGCGTCCACCCCGTGCCCGGCCGCGTACGCGGTGTTGAGCGCCCAGTTGCCCGCCCCGCCGTACGCGGGGTCGTAGCAGTGCCGGGCGGCGTGCGTCACCGCCGGCCGGGGACCGGGGGGCGACACCCAGGCGTACCGGTCGGGGGTGGGACCCACGTCCCAGAAGTCCAGCACCATGGTGACGCTGGTGGGGCTGCACCAGGAGTCCCGCCGCCGCCCCACCGGCGCTCCGGCCCGCCGTGCAGCCGCTGCGAGTACCGGGTCATCGCCGCTCCCTCCGCTGCACATCAGCGCCGCGAAGCATCCCGTACCTGAAGGTTTCTGCAACGCCGGGAGGTCGGGGCCTGCCGGCCGCGGCCGTGGTCCGACCGGTGGGACGCTGGTTTGGCGGGCGGCACTAGGTTGTCGGGGAGTCCGCGGCGAGGAGGTCTGGTATGCGGGTACTGGTGGTCGAGGACGAGCGCAACCTCGCCGACGCGATCGCGCGGGGGCTGCGCAAGCGCGGCATGGCGGTCGACGTCGCGTACGACGGGGACACCGGCCACGAGATGGCCTTCGTCACCCGGTACGACGTGGTGGTGCTCGACCGGGACCTGCCCGGCATGCACGGTGACCAGATCTGCGCCGAGCTGGCCGCCTCCGGCACCCTGACCCGGGTGCTCATGCTCACCGCCAGCGGCACGGTCGCCGACCGGGTCGAGGGGTTGCAGCTCGGCGCGGACGACTACCTGCCCAAGCCGTTCGCGTTCGACGAACTGGTGGCCCGGGTGCAGGCGCTGGGCCGGCGGGCCACCCCGGCCGCCCCGCCGGTGCTCGCCGTGGCCGACCTGGTGCTGGACCCGGCCCGGCGGGTGGTCACCCGCGGCGGCGCGCCGGTCGACCTGACCAACAAGGAGTTCGGGGTGCTCTGCGAGCTGCTGAAGGCGCGCGGGGCGGTGGTCTCCAGCGAGGAGCTGCTGGAGCGGGTCTGGGACGCGAACACCGACCCGTTCACCACCATCGTCCGCGTCACCGTGATGACGTTGCGCAAGAAGCTCGGCGACCCGCCGCTGATCGAGACGGTCGTCGGGGCCGGCTACCGCACGGCGGAGACGGCCCTGTGAGCGCGAGGAGTGAGCCGGGGTTGCGAGCCCCGCAGTCGCGAACCGAGGTGGCCCTGTGAGCGCGAGGAGTGAGCCGGGGTTGCGAGCCCCGCAGTC
Source organism: Micromonospora sp. NPDC048830 (assembly GCF_043198215.1). NCBI lineage: Bacteria > Bacillati > Actinomycetota > Actinomycetes > Micromonosporales > Micromonosporaceae > Micromonospora > Micromonospora sp. NPDC048830. The sequence goes on along the minus strand of NZ_JBICUP010000007.1, from coordinate 108,698 downwards.
GCGAACCGAGGTGGCACTGTGACCGGGCGGTTGCGGCCCACGCTGCGGCTGCGGCTCACCCTGCTCAACGGGATCCTGCTGGTGGGCGCCGGGGCGATCCTGGTGCTGCTCGCCTGGCTGCTGGTGCGCGACGCGCTGCGCCCCACCGACGAGCTGCTGCCCGGCACCACCGTGCTGCTGGCCGACGGCCGCTCCCTGGACGCCGCGACCTGGCAGCGGCAGCTCGTCGACGCGGCCTCCCGGGAGCTGCTGGCCAAGGGTCTCGTGGCGCTGCTGGCGATCAGCGTCGTCGGCGTGGCCGGCGCGTACGCGGTGGCCGGGCGGGCGCTGCGCCCCCTGCACCAGGTCACCGCCACCGCGCAGCGGCTCGGCGAGGCCACCCTCGACCAGCGGATCGGCTGGTCCGGGGCGGACGACGAGGTCGCCGAGCTGGCGAAGACGTTCGACGCGATGCTGGACCGGATCACGGCCGCGTTCGAGGCGCAGAGGCGGTTCGTCGCCAACGCCTCGCACGAGCTGCGTACCCCGCTGGCGGTGATGCGTACCGAGATCGACGTGACGCTGAGCGACGACGAGGCGGACGCCGCCGAGTACCGCCGGATGGCCACCGTGGTCCGGGACGCCTCCGAGCGGGCCAACAGCCTGGTCGACGCGCTGCTGGTGCTCGCGCGCAGCGAGGCCCAGGCGGGCCGGCGGCTGGGCCGGCGCACCGAGTGCGACCTCGCGACCGGCACCGCCAACGCCCTGTCCGCGATGCGCCGCGAGGTGGAGCGGATCGGGTTGCGGGTGCAGACCGCGCTGGCGCCCGCCCCGGTGGTCGGCGACCCCGGCCTGCTCGACCGGCTGGCCGGCAACCTGATCGAGAACGCGGTCCGCTACAACCACCTCCAGGGCCGGATCTGGGTGCGCACCGGGTCGGACGGCCGCTCGTCCTGGCTGGTGGTCGGCAACACGGGGTTCGAGGTCAACCAGGCGGACGTGCCGGGGCTGTTCGAGCCGTTCCGGCGGGGTGGGCAGGAGCGCACCGGCGCCCGGGGATCGGGGCTCGGGCTGTCCATCGTCCGGGCGGTCTGCGACGCCCACGGCGGCACCGTACGGGTGGTGGCCCGGCCCGGGGGCGGCCTGGAGGTCACGGTGACCCTGCCCGCCGCCGACGGCGCGCCGAGCGTGACCGCGCCGGTCCCGGGCGGCGGTCGCGGCGGGGCGGACCGCTAGGCCCGGCAGAAAGGGCCGTCGCGGGGTGGACGCCGGCTGCGTCGTCGGCCAGGGTGTGTGATGGCACCGTCTACGCACGGTGCGCGCCCCGGCCGGTCGGTGCCCACGCCGTCCGGGTGGGGCCGCTTCTCCGTGTCCGCATCCGCTCCGGGAGTTGCCCGTGACCCATTCCTCGGCCCTGCTCCGCCGCACGCTGGCGGGGCTCACCGCGGTTGCCGTGACCGCCGTCGGCCTCGCCGTCGCGCCGGCGGCGCACGCCGCGCCCGACCACGACACGGTGGTCTCCGCCGTCCCGTCCGCCGCGTCGCCGAACATCATGGACGGCACGGTCTTCGCCATCCACGACGCCGGCACGAAGATCATCGCCGCCGGTTCGTTCACCAGGGTGCGTGACCGCGGCTCCGACGTGGACATCACCCGCAACTACGTGCTCGCCTTCGACAAGGCCACCGGCACCGTAGACACCGCGTTCGCGCCGGCCGTCGACAACGAGGTGTACGACGTGGCGGCCGGCCCGGCCGCCGGCACCGTCTACCTGGCCGGCAAGTTCAACACCGTCAACGGGATCACCCGGCGCAAGGTGGCGGTGGTCGACGTCGCGACCGGCGCCACGGTCACCAGCTTCGCGGGTCCGGCGTTCAACGGCCTGGTCAACGACGTCGCCGTGGCCGGCAACCGGCTGCTGGTGGGCGGCATCTTCACCACCGCAGGCAACGCCAACCCGCGCGGCGGGCTCGCGTCGCTCAACGCCGGCACCGGCGCGCTCGACGGCTACCTCACCACCTCGCTCACCGAGAACCACAACTGGGACGGGGTCAGCGGCGCCAAGGCCGGCGTCGGCGCCGACAAGCTGGCGCTCTCCCCGGACGGCACCCAGCTCGTGGTGATCGGCAACTTCCGCAAGGCCGACGGGGTGGTGCACGACCAGATCGTGCGCCTCGACCTCGGGGCGACGGCGGCCACCGTCGCCGACTGGAACACCAGCCGGTACACCCCGCGCTGCTCGTACTGGGCGTACGACTCGTACGTGCGGGACGTGGCCTTCGCCCCGGACGGCAGCTACTTCGTGGTGGTCACCACCGGCGCGGCGCACGGCGGGACGCTGTGCGACACCGCCGCCCGCTGGGAGGCCGCCGCCACCGGCGACGGGCAGGAGCCCACCTGGGTGAACTTTTCCGGCGGCGACACCTTCCTCTCCGTCGGGATCAGCGAGCAGGCCGTCTACGTCGGCGGGCACCTGCGCTGGGTCAACAACAGCTTCGGCTCGGACGCCGCGCAGGCCGGTGCGATCGGCCGGGCCAGCATCGCCGCGCTCGACCCGCGCAACGGGCTGCCGCTGTCCTGGAACCCGGGCCGGCACCCGCGCGGCTACGGCGTGGCCGAGCTGCTGGTCACCCCGGAGGGCATCTGGCTCGGCTCGGACCAGTCCTGGATCGGCAACTTCCGCTACCGGCGGGAGCGGATCGCGTTCTTCCCGCTGACCGGCGGCGACGCCCCGCACCCGACCACCACCGCCGGCCTGCCCGGCACCGTGTACCGGGCCGGCGTGCCGGCGCCCACGAACGTGCTGTACCGGGTCAACGCGGGCGGCCCGGCGGTCCTCGCCGCCGACAACGGGCCCGACTGGAGCGCCGACGACGGCGGCAACCCCAGCCCGTACCACAACACGGGCAGCAGCACGGCCGGGTTCGCCGCGGTCGGCAGCCTGGACGCCACGGTGCCGGCCGGCACCCCGGCCGCGCTGTACAGCGACGAGCGGTACGACGGCGGCGGCGCCCCGGAGATGCAGTGGGACTTCCCCGTCCCCGCCGGCACCGAGGTCCAGGTCCGCCTCTACCTGGCCAACCGGTACGACGGCACGGCCGCACCCGGCGCCCGGGTGTTCGACGTGACGCTGGACGGCACGCTGGTGCTCGACAACCTGGACCTGTCCGCGAGCGTGGGCCACAACGTCGGCACCATGCGGTCGTTCACGATCGTCAGCGACGGCACCGTCGACATCGACTTCGGGCACGTCGTGGAGAACCCGCTCGTCGACGCGATCGAGATCGTCAAGACCGGCCCGCCGCCGGCCGGCACCGGCAACGAGGTGCAGGCCCGGTCGTACGACGGGGCGGCCACCGTCGGCGCGCCGGTCGACGTGGCCAACCCCGACGGCACCGCCTGGTCCACGGCCAGGGGCGGGTTCTGGGTCGGCGGCACCCTGTTCTACGGGATGAACGGGGCGCTGTGGCGGCGCACCTTCGACGGGTCCACGTTCGGCACGCCGAGCCTCGTCGACCCGTACCACGACGCGTACTGGGACACGGTGGTGACCGATTCCGGCCCGGAGGGCCAGACGTACGCCGGGTCCACGGTCAACTTCTACCCCGAGGTCCCCAACGTCACCGGCATGTTCTACACCGCCGGTCGGCTCTACTACACGCTCGCCGGCCAGAGCGGGCTGTTCTGGCGCTGGTTCACCCCGGACAGCGGCGCGGTCGGCGCCGAGCGGTTCACCGTCGCGGGGGTCACCGGCTTCACCGACAGCGGGGGCGTCTTCCTCGCCGGCGGTACCCTCTACCGGGTCAGCCGCTCGACCGGGGCGCTCGCCTCGACCTCCTGGTCCGGCGGCGCGCCCACCGGCACGTTCACCACGGTCAGCGGCCCCGCCGTCGACGGGGTGGACTGGCGGGCCAAGGCGGTCTTCGTCGGCCCGTGACACCCCGCCCGTCAGGTTCCCGGCCCGGTCCCGCGTCCCGCGGGGCCGGGCCGGCCCCTTTTCGGCGTACGCCGCAAGCCCCCCAAGCCGAACACCTGGCCCGAACGCGCCCACCCGGACGCGGTTGATCCACTCCGTGTCGGCGACGTGGGGGGCCTTCCGGCGCCCGGACACCGCCGTGTCGCCGACATGGCACCTAATTGAGCCAAGATGGCTTGTTCGTGTGCCATCTGTGTGCCAATATGGTGCCATGGACTTGACCCCGTATGTGAGCAACCTCGGACGTGAGTTCGCCACGCTTGCCGAAGCCGGCGGTGAGGAGGCGCGTGCGCTGGTCGAGCGCCTGACCGGCTCGCTCGAGTCGGCGATCCGGATGACGCTGCTGGACGCGCTGTCGGCCGCCGCCGACGAGATCACCCGGGACCTGGCTCCGGGTTCGGTGGAGCTGCGCCTGCGCGGCCGCGATCCGAACTTCGTCGTGACCCCGCCACCCGCCGACCCGCTCGGGCCTGCGGCCGGGGAGGCCTCGGCGACGGTCGGCGGCGCGCCGGACAGCGATCTGCTGATCGCCGAGGACGGCCCCGCCGCCCGGATCAACGTACGCATGCCCGAGCAGCTCAAGGCCGCGATCGAGGAGGCCGCGGCCAAGGAGGGGCGCTCGGTCAACGCCTGGCTGGTCCGGGCGGCCGCCGCCGGCCTGCAGCGGTCCGACCGCGATCAGCGTCCCGAGCCACGCCGCAGCGGGAAACGCACCCAGCAGCGCTTCACCGGCTGGGTGCGCTGACCACACCGCACCGTTCCGCACACCACGTCCCCGACCTGCGGGGACGACTCACCCACCCAGGATGCGGGGACAAGCATGCCCAGTTACGAGACGCCCGAACCGATCTCCGTCACGCTCGAACTCGGCGTCGGCAACGTGCGGATCGCCGCGAGCGACCGCACCGACACCGTCGTCGAGGTCCGGCCGAGCGACGAAACCGACGAGTCCGACGTGCAGGCCGCGGCGGAGGTCCGGGTCGACTGCACCAACGGCGTACTCCAGGTCACCGGCCCGAAGCGCACCTTCGACTTCTCCAAGAAGAGCAGGTCGGTGAACGTTTCCATCGAACTGCCCAGCGGTTCCCAACTGTCCGCTCACCTGCAGATGGGCGACATCCACTGCGCTGGCCGGCTCGGCGAGTGCCGACTCAAGACCACCGGCAACGTCCGGCTCGAACGAACCGGCCCGCTGCGACTGCACACGGGGATCGGTCACGTCACCGTCGACGGCGTCACGGGCAACGCCGAGATCTCCACCGGCTCCGGCAGGATCGAGATCGGCGAGGTCGACGGCGCCGTGATGGTCAAGAACTCCAACGGCGACACCACGATCGACGCGGTCAGCGGCGACGTGCGGGTGCGCAACGCCAACGGCGCCATCGCGGTCGAGCGGGCCGGCGCCGGCGTCGACGCGAAGACGTCCAACGGCGGCATCCGCCTCGGCGAGGTGGTCCGCGGCTCGATCGTCCTCGGCACCGCCATGGGCGACCTGGACCTCGGCATCGCCGAGGGCACCGCCGCCTGGCTCGACGTCAACACCGGATTCGGGCACGTACACAACCTGCTGGAGCACACCGCCCGGCCCGACGAGACCGACCAGACCGTCGAGGTACGCGGCCGTACCTCCTACGGCGACATCACCATCCACCGCTCCTGATCGACTTCCGGCCCCGGAGAAGAGGAACCATGACCAGCACGCAATACCGGCCGGCGATCGCCGCGACCGGGCTACGAAAATCGTTCGGCGACCATGTCGTGCTCGACGGTCTCGAGCTGAACGTGCCACGGGGAACGGTCTTCTCGCTGCTCGGCGCGAACGGCGCCGGGAAGACCACCACGGTCAGGATCCTGTCCACGTTGATCAGCGCCGACGCCGGTGACGTCCAGGTCGCCGGGCACGACCTCGCCCGCGAACCGGACGCGGTGCGCGCCGCGATCGGCGTCACCGGTCAGTTCTCCGCGGTGGACAACCTGCTCACCGGCGAGGAGAACCTGCTGCTGATGGCGGATCTGCACCACCTCGCCCGACGCGAAGGCCGGCGGCGCGTCGCCCGGCTGCTCGAACAGTTCGACCTGACCGAGGCGGCCCGGAAGCCGGCATCGACCTACTCCGGGGGCATGCGGCGGCGGCTCGACCTGGCGATGACCCAGGTCGGCAACCCGCAAGTGATCTTCCTCGACGAGCCGACCACCGGACTGGACCCGCGCAGCCGCCGGACCATGTGGCAGATCGTCCGGGACCTGGTGGCCGACGGCGTCACCATCTTCCTGACCACGCAGTACCTGGAGGAGGCCGACGAGTTGGCCGACCGGATCGCGGTCCTCGACCACGGTCGGGTGGTCGCCGAGGGGGCCGCGGAGGAACTGAAGCGCCGTGTCCCCGGTGGACACGTTCGCCTGCGGTTCGCCGACCCGCAGGGCCTCGACGCGGCCGTACGCGTGCTGGGGCAGGCCGCACGCGACAACGACGCGCTCGCCCTGCGGGTGCCCAGCGACGGCAGCCTGCGCTCGCTGAAGACCCTGATCGGCCGGCTCGACGACCGGGCCATCGAGGTCGAGGAGCTGTCCGTGCACACCCCCGATCTCGACGACGTCTTCCTCGCCCTCACCGGCGACTCCACCCCGGGAAGGTGACCATCCGATGAGCACCAACACCCTCGCCGGCCCGGCGTCGGCGAGCCTCCGTTTTCACCCGCTACGCGACTCGGCGACCATGCTGCGCCGCAACCTCAGGCGCATGCTGCGGTACCCGTCGATGACCCTGACGCTCGTCGGGATGCCCGTCGTCTTCCTGCTGCTGTTCGTCTACGTGTTCGGCGGCACGCTGGGCGCCGGGCTCGGCGGGCCGGCGTACGGCGGTGCGGCCGGCGGACGCGCCGAGTACGCCAACTACGTGGCGCCCGCGATCATCCTGATGACCGTGACCGCCACGGTCCAGGGGACCGCGATCTCGATCGCCATGGACATGACCGAGGGCATCATCTCCCGGTTCCGCACCATGCACATCGCCCGCGTCTCGGTGCTGACCGGACACGTCCTGGGCAGCATGATCCAGGCCGTGTTCAGCCTGGCGATCGTGATCGGCGTGGCGCTGCTGATCGGCTTCCGGCCCACCGCCGGGCCGGGCGCGTGGCTGGCCACGGCCGGTTTCCTGATGGCGGTGACCTTCGCCCTCGTCTGGTTGTCCGTCGCGCTCGGTCAGGTGAGCGGGAGCGTCGAGACCGCGAGCAACCTGCCGATGCCGCTCGTTCTGCTGCCGTTCCTCGGCAGTGGGTTCGTCCCCACCGACTCCATGCCGGCCGGTCTGCGCTGGTTCGCCGAGCACCAGCCGTTCACGCCGATCATCGAAACCCTGCGCGGCCTGCTGATGGACAAGCCGATCGGGAACAACGCGTGGGTCGCGCTCGCCTGGTGTGCCGGCATCGCGCTGGGCGGATACCTCTGGTCGAAACGGCTGTTCAACCGCGAGTCCTGACCCAACGTCCGTGGTTCTCCGCACGGCGCAGGTCTCCGCGCTGATCCCCGGAAGGGTGTGGCTGTTCGACGCGGAACAGCCACACCCTTGCGGGAGATCGGCCTCGTCCGCCCGCCCGGCGGCTGAGGGACGGGGGACGCCTCAGGCGGGCAGGCTGGCCACCCCGGCCGGCAGGAACCGCCGGCCGGTGACCCGCTCGCTGGTGCCCGTCCGGTCCAGGTACGGCGTGACGCCGCCCAGGTGGAACGGCCAGCCGGCGCCGAGGATCATGCACAGGTCGATGTCCTGCGCCTCGGCGACGACGCCCTCGTCGAGCATCAGCCGGATCTCCTGCGCCAGCGCCTCGAGCGCGTTCTGCCGCACCTGCTCGGCGGTCAGCGGCTGGTCGCCGACCACCAGCAGCTTCGCCACCTCGGCGTTGATCTCGTCGTCGACCACGATCGGCTGGCCGGAGTCGGCGATCCGCCTGAGGTTCTCGCTGACGTCGAACCGGTCGGGGAACGCGGCGTGCAGGGTGCCGCCCACGTGGTACGCCACCGCCGGCCCGACGAGCTGGAGCAGGGCGAGCGGCCGCATCGGCAGGCCCAGCGGGTCCAGCGCGCTGTCGGCCACCTCCAGCGGGGTGCCGGCGTCGACCGCGGCGAAGACGGTGCCGAGGAAGCGGGTCAGCAGCCGGTTCACCACGAACGCGGGCGCGTCCTTCACCAGCACGGACGACTTCCTCAGCTGCTTGCCGACCGCGAACGCGGTGGCCAGGGTGGCGTCGTCCGTGCGCTCGCCACGGACGATCTCCAGCAGCGGCAGCACCGCGACCGGGTTGAAGAAGTGGAAGCCGACCACCCGCTCCGGGTGCTCCAGCTCGGCCGCCATCGCGGTGACCGACAGGCTGGAGGTGTTCGTCGCGAGCACCGCCTCCGGGGAGACGATCTTCTCCAGCTCGGCCCAGACCTGCTTCTTGACGTTGAGGTCCTCGAACACGGCCTCGATGACGAAGTCACAGTCAGCGAACGAAGTGAGCTGGCCCGGCGTCGACGCGGCGAAGGCCTCTGCCTTTGGGGAGCCGCTGATCAGGCCGTACAGCTTGGCCGCCGTGCCCTTGTCCATCCGGCCCTTGCTGACCTGCTTCTCGATCTGGGTGTGCACGTAGCCGACGCCCTTGTCGACCCGGGCCTGGTCCAGGTCCGTCATGACCACGGGCACCTGCAGGCGGCGGGCGAACAGCAGCGCGAGCTGGCTGGCCATCAGGCCGGCGCCGACGATGCCGACCTTGGTGACCGGGCGGGCCAGGTCCTTGTCCGGCGCGCCCGCCGGCCGCTTGGCCCGCCGCTGCACCAGGTCGAACGCGTACAGGCCGCTGCGCAGCTCCTCGGAGAAGACCAGGTCCGCCAGGGCCTCGTCCTCGGCGGCGGTGCCGGCCGCGAAGTCCGCGTCCTTCGCCGTGTCCAGCAGGTCCAGCGCCCGGTACGCGGCCGGGACCGCGCCGTGCAGCCGCTGGTCCAGCGTCTGCCGGGCGAAGTAGAGCACGCCCGCCCACATGTCCCGGTCGACCTCGGGCCGGGTCACCGTGATCTCGCCGCGGACCACGCCGGCGGCCCACTCCAGGGACCGCTCCAGGAAGTCCGCCGGCTCCAGCAGCACGTCGGCGATGCCCAGCTCGGCGGCCTGCTTCGGCTTGAGCATCCTGTTCTGCATCAGCGGGTTCTGGAGGATCACCTGGGTCGCGGCGGGGATGCCGATCAGGTTCGGCAGCAGCTGGGTGCCGCCCCAGCCCGGGACCAGGCCGAGGGAGACCTCGGGCAGCGCGAGCGCGGTGGCTCCGCCGGACAACGTCCGGTAGTGGCAGTGCAGCGCCAGCTCCAGGCCGCCGCCCATGGCCGCGCCGTTGACGAAGGCGAACGTCGGGACCGCGCTGTCCTTCAGCCGCGCGAAGACCCGGTGGCCGAGCCGGCCGATCTCCAGCGCCTGCTCGCGGTCGGCGAGCTGCGGCAGGCTGGTGAGGTCCGCGCCCACGCAGAAGATGTACGGCTTGCCGGTGACCGCGACGAACGCCGGGTCCCCCGCCAGGGCGGCGGTGATCGCCTCGTCCAGGCTGGCCAGGCCGCCCGGGCCGAAGGTGTTCGGCTTGGTGTGGTCGAAGCCGTTGTCGAGGGTGATCAGGGCGGCCGGGCGGTCCAGCCCCGGCACGTTCACCTGGCGCAGCAGCGCCTTCGTGACCACCTCGTTCGGTGCGGTGAGCGCGCTCACTTGTCTCCACCCTTCCAGTGGGGGTTCTCCCAGATCACGGTGCCGCCCATGCCGATGCCGACGCACATGGCGGTGAGGCCGTAGCGGACCTCGGGGTGCTCGGCGAACTGCCGGGCGAGCTGGGTCATCAGCCGCACCCCGGAGGAGGCGAGCGGGTGCCCGATGGCGATCGCGCCGCCCCACGGGTTGACCCGCGGGTCGTCGTCGGCGATGCCGAAGTGGTCGAGGAAGGCGAGCACCTGCACGGCGAACGCCTCGTTCAGCTCGAACAGGCCGATGTCGTCGATGGTCAGGCCGGCGATGCGCAGCGCCTTCTCGGTCGACGGGATCGGACCGACGCCCATCACCTCGGGCTCGACGCCGACGAAGCCGTACGAGACCAGCCGCATGGCCACCGGGAGGCCCAGCTCGCGGGCGGTGGACTCGGCGGCGATCAGGCTGGCGGTCGCGCCGTCGTTCAGGCCGGCCGCGTTGCCCGCGGTGACCCGGCCGTGCGGGCGGAACGGGGTCTTCAGGGTGGCGAGCTTCTCCATCGAGGTGTCGCGGGGCGCCTCGTCCGCCGTGGCCAGGCCCCAGCCGCCGTCGGCGTCGCGGGTGGCCACCGACACCAGGTCGCCCTGGAGCTTGCCGTTGGCGTACGCCTTCGCGGTCTTCTGCTGCGAGGCGAGCGCGAACGCGTCCGCGCGCTCCTTGGTGACGTGCGGGAGGCGGTCGTGCAGGTTCTCCGCGGTGGCGCCCATGACCAGGGCGGACGGGTCGACCAGCTGCTCGGCGACGATGCGGGGGTTCGGGTCGACGCCCTCACCCATGGGGTGCCGGCCCATGTGCTCGACGCCGCCGGCGATCGCCACGTCGTACGCGCCCACGGCGATGCCGCTGGCCACGGTCGTGACGGCGGTCATCGCGCCGGCGCACATCCGGTCCATGGCCAGGCCGGGCACCGTCTTGGGCAGGCCGGCCAGCAGGGCGGCGGTGCGGCCGATGGTGAGGCCCTGGTCGCCGATCTGGGTGGTGGCGGCGATGGCGACCTCCTCGACCCGCTCCGGCGGCAGTTGCGGGTTGCGGCGCAGCAGCTCGCGGATGCAGCGGATCACGAGGTCGTCGGCGCGGGTGTTGGCGTACATGCCACCCGCCTTGCCGAACGGGGTGCGGACGCCGTCGACGAAGACGACATCCCGGACTTCACGGGGCACTGGAGCCTCCTTTTCGACCATGATTCGGTCGCGCGCCGACAGGCGGCGCCACGGACCGAACGACGGTCGCCGGCACGGGCGTGGTCCCTCGGATGCTACTCGTCAGTAACCAGTGCCGGCACCCGCCCCGGTGTGGCCCACCCCACACCGCCGGCCGCGTCGTCGATCATGGGGTTGGCGGCCGGTTCGAGCTCCGAAACGGCCGCCAACCCCATGATCATCCGTTGGCTGGGGGCGCGGGGGGCAGGAGGGCGGGGGTCAGGTCCGGGAGCAGGAGGGTGAGCTGCCACTCGCGGGCGCCGTACCCGCGCAGCGTCTCGGCGACGGTGTCCTCGGTGATCTCGTCCGGCGGCGCCCAGGCGAGGCGGCGGATCGAGTCCGGCGCGATCAGGTTCTCCGGCGGCAGCGTGTGCGCCCCGGCGATCCGGATCACCACCTCCCGGCACCGGGCCAGCCGGCCGGCGGCCACCGGGTCCCGCTCCGCCCACCGGTGTGGCGGGGGCGGCCCCTCCACCGCGGGGGCCACCGGCAGCGCGTCGTCCGGCAGTTGCCGGGCGTCGTCCAGCGCCGCCAGCCACGTACGGGCCAGCCGGCGCACCGAACGGCCGCCGAACCCGGGCAGGGTGAGCAGGGCCTTCTCGTCCTTCGGGTCCAGCTCGGCCGCCGCGACGATCGCCGAGTCCGGCAGCACCCGGCCCGGGGCGGCGTCACGGCGGGCGGCGATCTGGTCCCGCGCGTACCAGAGGGAGCGGACCCGGGCCTGGGCCCGGGCGCCGCGCACCCGGTGGATGCCGGAGGTGCGCCGCCAGGGCTCCGCGCGCACCCGGGGCGGGCGCGCGCCGGCGCGGATCGACGCGGCGAACTCCTCCGCCGCCCACGCCGACTTGCCCTGCCGGGCCAGCTCCTCGTCGAGGGCGTCGCGCAGGTCGACCAGCAGCTCCACGTCGAGCGCGGCGTAGGTGAGCCAGGACTCCGGCAGCGGCCGGCTCGACCAGTCCGCCGCCGAGTGGTGCTTCTCGAGGCTGAACCCGAGTAGCTGATCGGTCAGCGCGGCCAAGCCGACCCGCTCGAATCCGGCCAGCCGAGCGGCCAGTTCCGTGTCGAAGAGGCGCCGCGGGCGCAGCCCCAGCTCGGCCAGGCAGGGCAGATCCTGGCTCGCGGCGTGCAGCACCCACTCGGCGTCGGCGATCGCCGCGTCGAGGGTGCTGAGGTCGGGCAGCGGGAGCGGGTCGATCAGCACGGTGCCGGCGCCGGCGCGGCGCAACTGCACCAGGTACGCGCGCTGGCTGTAGCGGTAGCCCGAGGCGCGCTCGGCGTCCAGGGCGACGGGGCCGGTACCGGCCGCGAAACGGGCGACGACCTCGGCGAGCTCGGCCTCGGTGGCCACCGGCTGAGGGGTGCCCTCGCGGGGGGCGGTCAGCGGCACGGGCGCGCCGCCGGTCGGTTCGGGCCCCGCGTCCGCCGGCTCCGGCGCGGCCGACGGGGTGTGGCGCGGCTCGTCTCCCGTTCGGCTCTCGGCGGCCCGACGGCGCAGGGGTGGTTCGTCGGTCACCTGACAACCCTAGTGCGCGGGGCCGACAGCCGCGTGCAGCCGGGTACGGCCGTGTCGGCGCCGCGGACTTGACGCGGCATGGCAGGGTCGGACATCGGGGGAGACAAAGCGCGTTCGTGCCGGTACGTTCCTTCGGGCCGTCGTCCGGAGATCGCGCCGGCGTCGGCGCGATGCACCGGGGCGGCTACGGGGAGGGCGTTGGCCATGACGACGGCTGGATACGGTCCGACGGGCGGGGGGCAGGTCCCCGGCGACGGGTCAGGCTGGCGCGACCCGGTCGCTCCCGCGACTTCCGCCCCTCCTGCTGCTTCCGCCCCTCCTGCCGCTTCGGGCGCTGCCGCCGGTTCCGCCGCCGCTCCTGCCGCCCCCGCCGGTGCGGGCGCTCCCGGTGCGGCCCCGGACGCCGGCACCCGCCCCGGCCCGCTGCCGCCGCGGATGGAGCCCCCGCGCGGGGCGGCTGCCCCGTACCCGCCGCCGGCCATCCCCGGCCAGGCGGCCGTGCCGGCGCAGGCGGCGGTCCCCGGCCAGTGGGGCGGCGGCTCGCCCCCCGCCGGCTGGCCCGCCCCCGGGCAACGCCCCGCCGCGCCCGTCGCGCCCGTCGCGCCGCCGGTCGCCGGCCCGCCGCACCCGCAGCCCGCGCCGGGCGCTTCGGCGTACCCGCAGGCGTCGCCGGCCGCCGCGGCGTTCCCGCAGCAGGCCGCGCCGGTCGGCCCAGCGTTCCCGCAGGTGTCGCCGGGCGGGCCGTCGGCTCCGCAGGTGTCGCCGGGCGGGCCGTCGATTCCGCAGGCGCCGCCGGTTGTCGGCCCCGCGCACCCGCACACCCCGGGCGCGACCGGGGCGGCGTATCCGCAGGCCGGGGCGTCCCCGGTCCCCGGGCCGGCCTGGCCCGCCCAGGCGGCCGGCACCCCCGCCCCGGGCACCCCCGCCAGGGGACGGGCGCTCACCCTGGTCGCCCTCGGGCTGGCCGTCGTCCTGGCCGTGGCGGCCGGCGTGCAGGCGTACCAGATCAACCGGCTCTCCGACCGGCTCGCCGACACGAACCAGCGACTGACCGCGATGCAGGACGGCGACAACACGCGGTTCGACGGCCTGGACCAGCGGACGCAGGCCCTGGAGAAGCAGGCCGGCGCCCAGTTCAACCCGGAGGCGGTGGCCAGCGCGGTGCTGCCCAGCGTGTTCCGGGTCCGGGCCGGGCAGTTCACCGGCACCGCGTTCGCGGTCGGCAAGCCGCCCGCCGGCGGCGGGGCCAACCTGTTCACGAACTTCCACGTCGTCGAGTCGGTCTGGAACGGCGGCGGCCGGGAGGTCTTCCTGGAGCGCACCGACCAGCGCTTCCCGGCCACCATCGTCAAGGTCGACGAGGAGAACGACATCGCGCACCTGCGCACGACCGGGCGGTTCACCGGCCTCGTGACGGCGTCCACCCCGGTCAAGTCCGGGCAGCAGATCGTCGTCGTGGGCGCCCCGCTCGGCCTGGAGGACAGCGTCACCACCGGCGTGGTCAGCGCCTTCCGCGACGCCGACGCGGGCTCCGGGCCGGTCATCCAGTTCGACGCCCCGATCAACCCCGGCAACTCCGGCGGCCCCGTCATCAACGGCCAGAAGCAGGTGGTCGGGATCGCCACCGCCAAGGCCCGCGACGCCGAGGGCATCGGGCTCGCCGTACCCATCAAGGTCGCCTGCGACGGCTTCCGGATCTGCTGACCGCCGCCGCCCTCGTACCAACCGGTCCGTCGGCCTCGCCCGGCCGCCGGGCCAGCCAACTGGAGGAAGAAGAGACATGACCCAGCCACCGACCGGGCCGGGGGGCCAGTACCCGCCGCCCGGCGGCGCCGGCTACGGCCCCGGCCAGCCCGTGCCCCAGCAGTACGGCCCGACCGGTCAGCCGAACGAGCCCACCCGCCAGTTCACCCCTGGCCAGTACGGGGCGCCGCAGCCGACCGAGCCGACGCAGCAGATGCCGCAGTACCCGGGCCCTCGGCCGGGTCAGCCGGCCGCGCCGCCGGCCCCGCCCACCGCCCCGCTGTCGGTTCCGCCCGCCCCGCAGTCGGCCCCGCCGGCACCGGCCTTCGGTCAGCAGCCCCAGTCGGCCCCGCCGTTCGGGCAGCCGGTCTCCACGCCCCCGGTCTCCGGGCCCGGGTACCCCCAGCAGATGTCGGTGCCCCCGGCCTTCGGTCAGCCGATGTCCGGCCCGCCCGGCTCCGCGCCGCCCTACGGCGCGCCCGCCCCCGCCGGGGGCAAGGGCGGACGCACCGCCCTCGTCCTGGGCCTGGTGGCCGGGCTGCTCTTCGTCCTCGGCGGGGTGATGACCGGCCTCTACGTGACCAAGAGCAGCGAGCTGGACCGTACCGAGAAGCGGCTGACCGCCCAGGTCGGCGAGCGGGACGGGACGATCGCGGCGAACAAGACCGAGATCGAGAAGCTGAAGGCCGACCTGCAGAGCGTGCGGGACAAGCTGGCCGACACCGAGCAGGACCTCACCGGCACCCGCAACGACCGGGACGAGCAGGCCCGGCAGAAGAAGGTCATCGCGACCTGCCTGGACAAGCTCACCTCGGCGCTGGCCGCCGCGGCGGCGAACAACAAGGCCGCGTACGACAGGGCCACCCAGGGCATGAACAAGGTCTGCGACGAGGCCGAGAACTACCTCTGACGGGTACGCCCGCACCGCGGGTCGCGCCACGGACACCGTTCCGGCGGCGCGGCCCGCGCTGGTCTGTCAGGCCGCGCCGGCCGGTGCTCTGGTCAGGCTCCGCCGGCCCGCGGTGCTCTGGTCAGGCCGCGCCGGCCGGGCGGTGTTCCGGCAGCGCGGTCACCCCGGGCGGCGGCAACCCCGCCGTCGAGGACAGCAGCGCGCACCAGGCGAGCAGGTGCGGGGTCAGGTCCTCGCCGAGCGGCGTCCAGGAGGCCCGGATCTCGATGTCGCCCGCCGTGGGCGGGCCGGCCAGGTCGCCGAAGCGGGTCGACATGGTCTGGGTGACCGTGCCGCCGATCGCCCGGTGCCGGGCGTCCTGCCCGTCGAGCGCGTCCGTCAGCCACGTCCAGCCGACCCCGGGCAGCAGCGGGTCGGCGGCCAGGTCGACCTCCAGCTCCGCCGTCACGTAGGTGACCAGCCGCAGGGTGCCCTGCCACGCCTCGTGCCCGGCCGGGTCGTGCAGCAGGATGAGCCGCCCGGTGGCCACCTCGTCGCCGTCGCGCAGCACGCTCGCGGCGAGCGCGAAGGCGTACGGCGCGAGCCGCTGCGGCGCGCCGACCTCCTCCAGGATGATCTCCGATCGGGGCGCGGCCGACCGGAGCCCGGCGACCGCGCGGGCGAAGGTCTCCGGGAGCGCGATCGGGGGGGCCATGTCGGGCAGCCTATGCCGCCCGCGCGCCGGTCGCCGGAAACGGCGCGCCGACGTCCGGCCCGCCCGCCGGGTACACGTCACAAAGGTGACGGGGGTGGCGGGAGCGAGCCGGGGCGCATGGCACGATTGCCGCGATGACCACCGACACCACGGGCACTGCCGCCCGAGACGGAGAATCCCGCCCCGGCGGGCCGGCCGACTCCCCGTTCGTCCGGGCCTGTCGGCGCCAGCAGACCACGCACACCCCGGTCTGGTTCATGCGACAGGCCGGTCGGTCGCTGCCGGAGTACCGCGAGATCCGGGCGAACGTGGGGATGCTCGACTCCTGCCGCCGCCCCGACCTGGTGGCCGAGATCACCCTCCAACCGGTCCGCCGGCACGGGGTCGACGCGGCGATCCTGTTCAGCGACATCGTGATCCCGGTGGCCGCCGCCGGGGTGGACCTGGACATCGTCGCGGGCACCGGGCCGGTCGTGGCCGAGCCCGTGCGGGCCCGCGCCGACGTGGAGCGGATCCGCCCGATCACCCGCGACGACGTCTCCTACGTGGACGAGGCGGTGCGGCTGCTCGTCGCCGAGCTGGGCGACACCCCGCTGATCGGCTTCGCCGGCGCGCCGTTCACCCTGGCCAGCTACCTGGTCGAGGGCGGGCCGTCGCGCACCCATGCGAAGACCAAGGCCCTGATGTACGGCGAGCCGGAGCTGTGGCACGCGCTCTGCGCCCGGCTGGCCGAGGTGACCCTCGCCTTCCTGCGGGTGCAGATCGACGCCGGGGTGTCCGCGGTGCAGCTCTTCGACTCGTGGGCCGGCGCGCTCTCCGAGGCCGACTACCGCCGGTACGTCCTGCCGCACTCGACGGTCGTGCTGTCCGGCCTGGCCGACGCCGGGGTGCCCCGGATCCATTTCGGGGTGGGCACCGCCGAGCTGCTCGGCGCGATGGGCGAGGCCGGCGCCGACGTGGTCGGCGTGGACTGGCGTACGCCGCTGGACGTGGCGACCCGGCGGATCGGCCCGGACAAGGCCGTGCAGGGCAACCTCGACCCGTCCGTGCTGCTCGCCCCGTGGCCGGTGGTCGAGGCCGAGGTGCGCAGGATCCTCGACCAGGGCCGGGCGGCCCCCGGCCACGTGTTCAACCTCGGCCACGGCGTGCTGCCGGAGACCGACCCGGACGTGCTGGCCCGGGTGGTCGCCCTGGTGCACGAGGTGTCCGCGCGCCGGGCCGGGTGATCCGAGTGACCGTGCGGAAGCCGTGGCGGGTGGCGGTGGTGGGCGGCGGGATCGCCGGCCTGGCCGCCGCGGTCCGGCTGCGCGACCGCGCCCCCGCCGGCACCGAGATCACCGTGTACGAGCAGTCCGGCGCCCTCGGTGGAAAGCTGCGCACCGGGGCCCTCGCGGGCCGGCAGGTGGAGTTCGGCGCGGAGTCGTTCCTGATGCGCGACCCGGCCGGCGGGGAGTCCGCCGCCGTGGCCCTGGTGCGCCGGCTCGGGCTGGCCGGCGACGTGGTGCATCCCAGCGTCGGGCAGGCCGCGCTCGCCGTCGACGGCGGGCTGCGCCCGATCCCCGGCGGGACGCTGGTGGGCGTACCCGGGGATCTGGACAGGGTGGCGGCGGTCGCCGAGCCGGCCGCGGACGCCGACCGCGACGAGGGCCGGCCGCTGCTCGCCCCCGGGGCGGACGTCGCCGTCGGGGCGCTGGTCCGGGCCCGGCTCGGCGACCAGGTCGTCGACCGGCTGGTCGACCCGATGCTCGGCGGCGTGTACGCGGGCCGGGCCGACGGCCTGTCCCTGGCCACCACCATGCCGGCGCTGGCCCGCGCGGCCCGGGTGGAGCACACCCTCGTCGGCGCGGTACGGGCGGCGCAGGCCGCCGCCCCCCGCGCGCCCGGCGCGCCGGTCTTCGGGACCCTCGCCGGCGGGCTGGGCCGGCTGGTCGAGGCCGCGGCCACGGCCAGCGGGGCGATGATCCGCCGGGACGCGGCCGTGCGCGAGCTGGCCCCGACCGGCGCCGGTTGGCGGCTGACCGTCGGCCCGACCCGCGACCCCGAGCTGGTCGACGCCGACGCCGTGCTGCTGGCCCTGCCGGCCCGCCCGGCCGCCCGACTGCTCGACGCGGTCGCGCCCGAGGCCGCCGCCACGGTCGGCGGGCTGGACTACGCCGGCGTCGCGCTCGTCACCCTGGCCCTGCCCGAGCCGGACCTGCCCGCGCTGTCCGGGTTCCTGGTGCCGGCCACCGAGGGGCTGCTCGTCAAGGCGTCGACGTTCTTCACCGCGAAGTGGGGGCACCTGGCCCGGCCGGACGGGCTCGCCCTGGTTCGCGCCTCGGTCGGCCGGTACGGCGAGGAGACGTCGCTGCAGCTCACCGACGCCGACCTGGTCGCCACCGTGCACCGGGAGCTGTCCGCGGTGCTGGGCGTCGCGCTGCCCGCCCCCGTCGCGAGCCACGTCCAGCGCTGGGGCGGCGCGCTGCCGCAGTACGCCCCGGGGCACCTCGACCGGGTGGCCGCCGTCCGGGCGGCGCTGCGCGGGGCGCACCCCACCCTCGCGCTGGCCGGCGCCGGCTACGACGGCGTCGGCATCCCGGCCTGCGTCCGCTCCGGCGAGACCGCGGCCGAAGAGATCATCACGGCACTGGGAGGATCGGCATCATGACCGAGCAGACCAACGCGGCCCGGCTGCGCGAGCTGAACGCGAGCATCCGCTACACCATGTGGTCGGTGTACCGGGCCACGGGCCCGCTCCCGTCGCTGCGCGACAACGTCACCGGCGAGGTCGAGGCGCTGTTCGAGGAGCTGGCCGGCAAGGACGTGACGATCCGCGGCACGTACGACGTCGCCGGGCTGCGCGCCGACGCCGACCTGATGATCTGGTGGCACTCCTCGTCCAGCGACGCCCTCCAGGACGCGTACCTGCGGTTCCGCCGGACCACGCTGGGCCGGGCGATGACCCCGGTCTGGTCGCAGTTGGCCCTGCACCGGCCGGCGGAGTTCAACAAGAGCCACATCCCGGCGTTCCTGGCCGGCGAGGAGGCCCGCCCGTACCTGTGCGTCTACCCGTTCGTCCGGTCGTACGAGTGGTACCTGCTGCCGGACGCCGAGCGGCGCGAGCTGCTGGCCGAGCACGGCCGGCTGGCCCGCGGCTACCCCGACGTGCGGGCCAACACGGTGGCCTCGTTCGCCCTCGGCGACTACGAGTGGATGCTGGCCTTCGAGGCCGACGAGCTGCACCGGATCGTCGACCTCATGCGCGACCTGCGGGCCTCCGGCGCGCGCCGGCACGTCCGGGAGGAGATCCCGTTCTACACGGGCCGCCGCCGCCCGATCGCCGACATCGTCACCTGCCTGCCGTGACCGGAGTCTGACCCGCCACCTGTCCTGCCCGCGGTGGCCCTGGTCGCGGTCGCCAGGCCGTCCCCACCCCTGGTTTGCGCCGGGGGCGGTCAGCCGGCGGCGGGCTCCCGGCGCATCGGGGTGTGCGGGATGCCGTCCTCCACGTACTCCGGCCCGCTGACCGTGAACCCGTGCCGGGCGTAGAACGCGACCAGGTGCGACTGCGCCTCCAGCACGCACGGCCGGTCGCCCACCACGGCCAGCGCCTCGGCCATCAGCCGGCCCGCGTACCCGCCGCGCCGGGCCTGCGGCGCCACCACCACCCGCCCGATCCGCGCCACGCCGCCCGGGTCGGCGAGGATCCGCAGGTACGCCACGACGTCGCCGTCCACGGTCAGCCAGACGTGCCGGGTGCCCGGCTCGACGTCCCGCCCGTCGAGTTCCGGGTACGGGCACGCCTGCTCGACCACGAACACGTCGATGCGCAGCCTCAGCAGGTCGTGGAAGGTACGGGCGTCCAGCTCGGCGAACGAGGCGATCCGGGTCACGAGGGTCTGCGCGGGCACCCGGCGATGGTAGCCGGGGGAGGCACCCCTCTCACCCGTCGGCGGGCTCCCCGCTCAGGCGGGCCGGGCGCCGACCGCGTCGCGGATCTCCGCGCCCTGCTGGCCCTCCTTCGCCCTGGCGCAGTGGGCGCAGCAGAAGAAGCGCCCGGAGACCTCCACCCCGTGGCCGAGGACCTTGACCTGGCAGTGCTCGCAGATCGGCGCCAGCCGGTGCGCCGCGCACTCCAGGCTGTCGAAGGTGTGCACGTCGCCGCTGACCGTCCGTACCTCGAACGCCATCCAGTAGTCGTTGCCGCAGACCTCGCACGTCGCCATGGCCGGACCCCCCGCAGAGAAGGACAGTTTCTCTGCCCAGCGTGCGACAACGTCGCGGCCTGGGCGGCGGAAACGGCCGGATCCGGCCGCCTGCGGCGCGTCGCAGCCGGCGTGTCGCCGGGTCAATCGAGGATTTGGGTCCGAAACGACCCCGTTGAGGCCGTTTCGTACCCGGATCGCCGGGTGTCGTAGCTCAGCCCTGCGTCGGCTCCAGCCGGATGGAGACCGAGTTGACGCAGTGCCGGGTGTTCTTCGGGGTGAAGCCCTCACCGCGGAAGACGTGGCCGAGGTGGCTGTCGCAGCGGGCGCAGCGGATCTCGGTGCGCCGCATGCCGTGGCTGTTGTCCTCGATCTCCTTCACCGTGCCCGGGATGGTGTCGTCGAAGCTCGGCCAGCCGCAGTGGGAGTCGAACTTCGTGTCGCTGCGGTACAGCTCGAGCCCGCAGGCCCGGCAGTGGTAGACGCCGGGCGTCTTCGTGTTGACGTACTCGCCCGTCCACGGGCGCTCGGTGCCCGCCTGGCGCAACACCCGGAACTCCTCCGGGCTCAGCCGGACCCGCCACTCTTCCTCGGTGCGGGGCAGTTCGCTCTCGTCAAGACTCACCCGACAACCGTACGACGAGTGTCGGCGGGGTGGAATATGGTCGCGGGATGGGTGGTACGACGAAGGCCGCGGCCGAGATCGAGGTGGCCGGGCACACCGTGCGGCTGACCAGCCCGGATCGGGTGATCTTCCCCGAGCGGGGCTTCACGAAGGCGGACGTCTTCAACTACTACCTGGCGGTCGGCGACGGGATCATGCGGGCCCTGCGGGACCGCCCGACCACGCTGCAACGCTTCCCCGAGGGCATCGGCGGGGAGATGTTCTTCCAGAAGCGGGTGCCGAGCCGGGGCGTGCCGCCGTGGGTGCGTACCGCCCGGATCAGCTTCCCCAGCGGCCGCACGGCCGACGAGCTGTGCCCGGCCGACCTCGCCCACGTGGCCTGGGCCGCGCAGATGGGCACCGTCGTGTTCCACCCCTGGCCGGTCCGCGCCGCCGACGTCGACCGCCCCGACGAGCTGCGCGTCGACCTCGACCCGCAGCCCGGCACGGACTTCGTCGACGCGGTGGCCGCCGCCGGCGAGGTGCGCGCCCTGCTCGACGAGTTGGGCGCGACCGGCTGGCCGAAGACGTCCGGCGGCCGGGGCGTGCACGTCTACCTGCGCATCCAGCCACGGTGGACGTTCGTCGAGGTGCGCCGTGCCACCATCGCGCTCGCCCGGGAGCTGGAGCGCCGCCGCCCGGAGCTGGTCACCACCGCCTGGTGGAAGGAACAGCGGGGCGCCCGGGTCTTCGTCGACTACAACCAGATGGCCCGCGACCGGACGATCGCGTGCGCGTACTCGCTGCGCGCCAACGCCAGGGCCACAGTCTCCACCCCCGTCACGTGGGACGAACTGTCCGACGTCGACCCGGACGACCTGCACCTGGGCAGCGTGCCGGCCCGGCTGGCCGAGCGGGGCGACCCGCACGCCGGCATCGACGACGCCCCGTGGGACATCACCCCGCTGCTGGAGTGGGCCGACCGGGACGCCACCGGCGGCGCGGGCGACCTGCCGTACCCGCCGGAGTATCCGAAGATGCCGGGCGAACCCAAGAGGGTCCAACCGAGCCGCGCGAAGCGTCCTACGAGCTGAGACATCGCCAGCCGAGCAGCTTGCGTCCTCCCGCCCAAGGGCGGAGTCCCCGGCCGCCCACCACGCGCCTCCGGGCGACCGGGCCGCGCAAGCCCCGCAAGATCCGGACAACTTCACGGAAACTGGTGCCTCCGACGGCGCCGGAGGCCACAACTTCCGCGAAGTTGCACCCACGCCCGGGGCTACCGGCGAGGTCAGCGTGCGGGCGCGGGCCGCCAGCGGCGGGTAACGATCAAGTAACGGGCGCGAACCTTTTCCCGACCGTCGTGGCTCTTCCTGGTCGTCGGCCCTGTGGGGGCCCGGGGAGGGGTCGGATGAGACTGGTGTGGAGGCGCGCCCGCGAGGCACGGGGGCTGCTGCTCGCCGGGGTGGTCGCGGCGCTGGTCGCCGTCGCCCTGGTGACCGGGCTGTCCGAGTACAACGGCCGCGCCGTCGACGCCGGCCAGCGGAGCATGCTGCGCGCCGCGCCGGCCGAGGAACGCAGCGTGCTGCTCAGCGGCGCCGGGGGGCGCGACGTCGCCGAGTTCGCCGCCCGGGACCGGGTGGTCCGGGACCGGTTCGCCGCCGGCCTCGGCGGCGTGCCGACCCGGGTGGCCGGCGCCCGGTACGGGACCGGGCGGGAGTTGACCGGCGACCTCGGTGCCGCCCGCACCAGCGACGATCCCGTCTTCGCCAACCTGGTGGACCTCGGCGAGGTGGCCGCCCACGCGGAGCTGACCAGCGGGGCCTGGGCCGTCCCCGGCGCCACCCCGACCCAGGTGACCGTGCCCGAGCGGGTCGCGGCGGTGCTGGGCCTGGCGGCCGGGGACCGCGTGCCGCTGCTGGACCGCGGCTCGGAGCGGCGGGGCGAGGTGCTGGTGGCGGGCGTCTGGCGCCCACGGGACCCGACGGAGGCGTACTGGCGACTGGCGCCGGGGGTCGGCGCGACCGACGGCACCGCCACCTCGTACGGGCCGTTCGTGCTGGACCCCGCCGACTTCACCCGGACGTTCCCCGGCTCGGTCTCGGTGTCCTGGCTGGTGGAGCCCGACCTGGCGAGCGTACCTGCGAACCGGCTCGGCGCGGTGAAGCAGGCCGTCGCGGTCGCCGCGGAACGGGTGCCGCGGGAGGCCGGCCTCGGCTCCTCCGCGCAGACCGTCACCGGCCTCGACCGCCTCATCGACCGGCTGGGCCGGGCCGACCTGGTGGGCCGCTCGGCGCTGCTCACCCCGCTGCTGCTGATCCTCGTCCTCGGCGGCTACGCGCTGGTGCTGGTCGCCGCGCTGCTCAACGAGGACCGGCGGGCGCAGACGGCGCTGCTGCGGGCCCGGGGCGCGGCGCGCGGCCAGCTCGCCGGGCTGGCCGTACGGGAGGCGACGCTGGTGGTGCTGCCGGCCGCGCTGCTCGCGCCCCCGCTGGCCGGGGAGGCGCTGCGCCGGATCGGCGGCGACGGCCCCGCCGGCCTGCCACTCGACGCGGGTGGCGGCCGTACGGTCTGGGCGGTGGCCCTGGCCGCGGCGCTCGGCTGCCTGCTGGCGATGGTGCTGCCGGCGCTGCGCCGGGCCGGCACCTACGTCGCCGACATGGCCGCCCGGTCCCGCCCCACCCGGGGCGCGGCCGTGCAGCGGGCCAGCGTCGACCTCGCGCTGGTGCTGCTCGCCGTGCTCGCCTGGGCGCAGCTGCGGCAGTACTCCTCGCCGCTGGCCGGCGCGGGCGGCCGGCTCGGCATCGACCCGCTGCTCGCGGCCGCACCGATCGTCGGCGTGCTGGCGGGTGCGGTGCTGGCGCTGCGGCTGCTGCCCCCCGCCACCCGGTACGCCGAGCGGTTCGTCGACCGCAGGCCGTGGACGGCCACCATGTTCGGCATGTGGCAGGCCGGCCGCCGCCCGCACGCCGGCCCGGTGCTGCTGCTCGCCCTGGCCGTCGGCGGCAGCACCCTCGCCTGGTCCCTGGTGACCACCTGGGAGCGGTCGCACGCCGACCAGGCCGACTACGCGGTCGGCGCGGACCTGCGGGCCGTCGAGCGCACCGGGGCCGCCCCGCGGGACCGGGCCGCCCGGCTCGCGGCGGTGCCCGGGCTGGCCGGGGCGCTGCCGGCCTGGCGGGACGAGGTCCGGCTCGGCCGTGACGACCTGCCGACCACCGTGGTCGCCCTGGACGCCGCCGCCGCGCCGCAGGTCGTCCGGCTCGACGAGCGGCTCGCCGACGAGCCGCCGCGTACCCTGCTGGACCGGATGGTGGCGGCCCGCGGCGCGCCCGCCGGGGTGCCACTGCCGGCCACCGCGCGCCGGCTCACCGGCATCCTGCGCACCCCGGTCCGCGACGCGATCGCCCCGCACCGGATCGACGTCACCGCCCTCCTCGCCGGCCCCGGCGGGCTCACCTGGCGGGTGCCACTGGGCGCCGGCGGGAGCGACGGGCGGCCCGTCCCGTTCGACGTCGAGCTGCCCGCCCCCGTCGGCGGGCAGCTGCGGCTCGTCGGGTTCGGCGCCGACGCCGGCGACGCCCAGGGCCGGGCGTACCGGCTGGTGGTCGGCGACCTGGCGCAGGCCGACGCGGCCGGCGCGAGCAGCCGCGTGGCGCTGCCCGGTACGTGGGCCCTGGCCGACACCGCCGAGGATCCCAAGCCCACCCTCGGTGTGGGCCCGGCCGGGATCGACGTCACGTACGAGGTGCGGTTCCAAGCCGGCGGCCGGTTCGCGTACCAGCCGCCCGCCCGGTTCGCCGTGGTCCCGGGCGGCCCGAATCCGCCGGTGCCGGCCCTGCTCACGCCGGCCGTCCGGGAGGCGCTGAGCCTCCGGCTCGGCGACACCGTCACGGTGTCGCTGTCCGGGCTGTCGGTGCCGGTCACCGTCGTCGGCGAGCTGGACGCGGTGCCGACCACCAGGGCCGCCGGCATGCTGCTCGACCTGCCCGCCGCCGCGGAATGGCTGGTCCGGCAGCGGGGCGGGGACCGGCCGGCGACGGAGTGGTGGCTGCGCGTCGACGACGGCGACCGGGCCGGGGTGGTCGACGCCGTCCGGAAGCTGCCGGGGGTGACCGTCCTCGACCGGCGGGAGACCGCCGAGGCGGCGGCGCGCGACCCGTACTGGCTGGGTGCGCGCACCGGGCTGCTCGCCGCGGCGCTCGGCGCGGTCCTGCTCGCCCTGGTCGGTCTGGGCGTGGACGGGTGGGCCACCGCCCGGCACCGGCTCGGCGAGTTCGCCGTGCTGCACACCCTCGGCGGTTCGCCCCGGCTGCTGGCCCGGGCGCTGCTGGCCGAGCAGACGTTCCTGGCCGGCATCGGGGTGGCGGTCGGGCTGCTGGTCGGGGCCGGCGTCGCGGCGACGATGGCCCCGCTGGTGATCCTCACCCCGGCCGCCGACCGCCCGGTGCCCGAGGCCGCCTTCGTGCTGCCCCTGGTGCCGGTCGGGCTGACCGCGCTCGGCCTGCTCCTGGTCGCGCTGGCGTTCAGCGCGGCCGTCGCCACCGGCCTCCGGCAGCGGGTGGCCGCCCTGCAACTGCGGATCGGGGGAGACCGGTGAACGTCGCGGAGGCCGCCCGCCGGGTGCGGGCGTACGGGGGCCACTTCCTGCTGCTCGGGCTGCTGACCCTGGTCGCGGCCCTGCTGCTCACCGGGGTGCCCCGGGTCGTCGACCGGCTCGGCGGCCAGGGGCTGCGGGAGCAGGTGGCCGCCGCGCCGGTCGCCCAGCGGGACCTGCTCTACACCGCGCCGGAGGACGTGGTGCCCCAGCAGGGCCCGCACGCCCGGCTCGCGGCGGCGCGGCTGACGCAGCTGGAGGCGGCCATGCCGCCGGCCGTGCGGGACGCCGTCGGCCAGCGCTGGTACGTCGCCCAGACCGCCCTCGCCCGGCTCCGCGGGCCGGCCCTCGACCCCGGCAAGGGCCTGATCGACCTGACCGCCCGCACCGTGAGCGGGGTGCGGGACGCGGCGACGCTGGTCGACGGCCGGTGGCCGACCGACGCCGCGCCCGGCGACGACGAGGCCGTGGAACTGGCGCTCGCCGAGCCGGTCGCCGCCCAGCTCGGGCTGCGGGTCGGCGACCGGCTCCGGCTGACGCCACCCACCCGACCCGTCAGTACGCCCCCCGCCAGCCCGGTGGCCGTGGTCGGCGTCTTCCGGCCGAACGACCCCGCCGACGGGGTCTGGGCGTCCCTGCCGTCGGCGCTGCGGCTCGCCGAGCCCGAGGGCGACGGCGAGCCGTTCCTGACCGCCGGGGTGACCGGGGAGGGCGGCTTCGAGGCCCTCGCCAACAGGGGCTGGGACGTCGGCTTCGCCTGGCGCTACCGGGTGGACCCGCAGCGGCTCGACCCGCGGCGGCTCGACGGGACGATCGAGGGGCTCGCGGCGATGGACCGCACCCGACCGAGCGGCCTGACCTTCACCCAGGGCCTGGACATCCCGCTGCGGCAGTTCGCGGCCTCGCTCCGCGCCGCCCGTACGCTGCTCGCGGTCATCGTGGCCGGGATGCTGGCCACCCTGGCCGGCCTCGCCGTCCTCGCCGCCGGCCTGGCGGTACGCCGCCGCCGTGCCGAGTTCGTGCTGCTGCGCGCCCGGGGCGGCGCGGCGCGTACGGTGGTCGCCCGCGGCCTGGCCGAGTCGCTGCTGGTGCTGCCGGCGGCCGCCGCGCTCGGCTGGTACCTCGGCGGCCGGCTGCCCGGTGCGGGCCCGGCGGACGCGCTCGCCGCCCTGCCCGCCGCGGCGGCCGCCACGCTCGTGCTGCCGCTCGCGGTGCTGGTCGCCCAGCGGGCCGGCGGGGGCCGCCGCGACCTCGGGTCGCGGTCCCCGGCCGGTCGACTCACGGCGGAACTGACCCTGCTGCTGCTCGCCGGCGTCGGCGCGTTCCTGCTGCGGCGGCGCGGGCTGGGCACCGGCGGCGCGGTGGACCCGCTGCTGGTCTCCGTGCCGGTGCTGCTCGCGATCGCCGCGGCCGTGCTGGCGCTGCGCCTGTACCCCTGGCCGCTGCGGCTGGCCAGCCGGGTGGCCGCGCGCGCCCGGGGCAGCGTCGCGTTCCTCGGCACCGCCCGGGCCGGTCGGGCCGGGGTGGGCGCCCCCCTGGTCGTGGTGGTGCTGGCCGTCGCCACCGCGGCGTTCTGCGGCGTGGTCGCCGCCGGCATCGAGGCCAGCCGGGACCGCGCCGCCACCCGCGCGGTGCCCGGCGACGCCCTGGTGACCGGCATGCGCTTCGCCCCCGACACGGCGACCGAGCTGGCCGCGCTGGCCGGCGTGGGTGCGGTCGCCCCGGTGCTGGCCGAGCCCCGGCAGCCGGTGCTCGCCGATGCCGCCGGCCGGTCCACCGACATCCGGAACGTGCACGTGCTGCTGGTCGACGGCGCGGGGCTCGCCGACGTCGCCCGCCGCGCCGGGGTCGAGGTGCCAGTCCCGCCGGCGCTGGCGCGCGGCGCCACCCCGTCGACGACCGCCGGTGCGGGCACCGCTGGTCCGGCGGTCCCGCGCACCGCCGGCACCGCCGCCCCCGGCGGTCCGGGCGGGGGCGGCGGGCAGCCACTGCCCGCGCTGGTC
This sequence comes from Micromonospora sp. NPDC048830, assembly GCF_043198215.1. NCBI lineage: Bacteria > Bacillati > Actinomycetota > Actinomycetes > Micromonosporales > Micromonosporaceae > Micromonospora > Micromonospora sp. NPDC048830. The sequence continues at coordinate 81,544 of NZ_JBICUP010000007.1, read as the reverse complement.
TCCCCGGCCCTCGCGGCCGACCTCGCCGACGTCGGCCTCGATGCGGCGGCCGGGCGGCCCGCGTTCGTGGACGTGCAGGGCAACCGGCTGCCGCTGCGGGTGGCGGCGACGGTCGAGGGGTTCCCGCTGGTCGACCGGGACACCGAGCGGTTCGTGGTGCTGCCCTGGCCGGACGTGTCCGGCGGGCCTCACCCGCTGGCGCCGACCGGCTTCGTGCTCGCCGCCGACCCGCCCGCGGCGGACGCGGCCCGGGCCGCCCGGATCGACGAGGCCGCGCTGTACCGGATCGCCGAGGAGGGGCAGCGCCGCTACCAGCGCCTGGGCGCGGTGACCGGCGGCGAGCCACCGCTCCCGCCGCAGGTGTCCACCTGGTCGGCGCACCGGGCGCAGCTCGGCGGCGCCGGGGTGAACGGCGTGCTGGTCTTCGGCTTCGCCACCGGGGCGGCCGGCGGCGCCGCGCTGGGCCTGCTGGCGCTGGCGTTCGTCGTGCTCGCCGGGGCCCGGGACCGGGGACAGGCGCTGTCCCGACTGCGCACCATGGGGCTGTCCCGCCGGCAGTGGCGGGGCCTGGTGCTGGTCGAGCTGGCGCCGCTGGTGCTGGTGTCGGTGCTCACCGGGGCGCTGGTGGGCGCGCTGCTGCCGGTGCTGCTCACCCCCGTGCTCGGCCTGGGCGCGTTCACCGGGGGCGCGCCCGTGCCCGTCCGGTTCGAACCCGGCCTGGTCGCCGCCGGCCTCGGACTGGCCGTGCTGGCCCTCGGCTTCGCGATCGCCGTCGAGACCCTGAACAACCGTCGGTTGCGCCTCGGTGAGGTGCTGCGGCTCGGAGAGGAGAGCTGACATGACAGCCACCGCGGAGGCGTCCGTCGTACCGGACCTGGCCGCCCTGCAACAGCGGGCCGCGCAGCGCGCGGCCGACCGGGCCGGCGGGCACGACCGGCTGCGCGGGCACATCGTCTGCGACGGACTGGTCCGCATCTTCAAGACCGAGGGCGTCGAGGTGGTCGCGTTGCAGGGGCTCGACCTGGTCATCGACCGGGGCGAGCTGGTCGCGATCGTGGGCGCGTCCGGGTCCGGCAAGTCGACCCTGCTGAACATCCTCTCCGGCCTGGACACCCCGACCGCCGGGATCGCCCGGGTGGCCGAGTACGACCTGCTCGCCCTCTCCGCCCGGCGCCGGCTGAGCTACCGCCGGCACATGGTCGGGTTCGTCTGGCAGCAGACCGGGCGCAACCTGCTGCCGTACCTGACCGCGCTGGAGAACGTCGAGCTGCCGATGAAGCTGGCCGGCCGGCGCGGACGGCGGCCCCGCCGGGAGCGGGCGCGGGAGCTGCTCGACCTGGTCGGCGTGGGGTACTGCGCCGACCGGCGGCCCGGCCAGCTCAGCGGCGGCGAGCAGCAGCGCTGCGCGGTGGCCGTGGCCGTGGCCAACGACCCGGAGGTGCTCTTCGCCGACGAGCCGACCGGCGAGCTGGACGAGGCCACCGGGGCGGAGGTGTTCGCCGCGCTGCGGCAGATCAACGCCGAGCTGGGGGTGACCGTCGTCGTGGTCACCCACGACCAGGCGGTCGCCACCCAGGTCCGCCGGACCGTCGCGATCCGCGACGGCCGGACCTCCTCCGAGGTACGCCGCACCGCGCGGATCGGCGCGGACGGCAGCACGGAGCTGGTCAGCGAGGAGTACGCGGTGCTCGACCGCACCGGCCGGATGCAGCTGCCGGCGTCGTTCGTCGATGCCCTGGCCCTGCGCGACCGGGTACGCCTCAACCTGGAGACCGACCACGTCGAGGTGCGGCCGGGCGACCGGGCCGACGCCGAACGGAGCGAGAATGACTGAGCAGTTGTCCGCAGGGCCAGCCACCGGCACCACCCTCGACGAGGTGGTGCGGGTGGACGGGGTCAGCCGCACCTTCGGCCGGGGCGAACACGCCGTGCACGCCGTCCGGGACGTCTCGTTCACCGCCGGACGCGGCGAGCTGGTGGCCGTCCGGGGGCGCTCGGGCGCCGGCAAGACCACCCTGCTGAACCTGGTCGGCGGCCTGGACCGCCCGGACTCCGGCCGGGTCCGGGTGGCCGGGCACGACCTCGGCGCGGCCGGCGAGCGGGAGCTGCTGCGGCTGCGCCGGGGAACGGTCGGGTTCGTGTTCCAGACGTTCGGGCTGATCCCGATCCTGTCGGCCGCCGAGAACGTCGGGGTGCCGCTGCGGCTGGCCCGGGTGCCCGCCGCCGAGCGGGAGGAGCGGGTGGCGGTGCTGCTGGAGCTGGTCGGGCTGGGTGGGCACGCGGCGCAGCGGCCGTACGAGCTGTCGGGCGGGCAGCAGCAGCGGGTGGCGCTGGCCCGCGCCCTGGCCAACGAGCCGGACCTGCTGATCGCCGACGAGCCCACCGGCCAGCTCGACTCGGAGACCGGGCGGTCCATCATGGACCTGCTCCGGGCGGTGGTGCACGCGCGGGGGATGACCGCGCTGGTCGCCACCCACGACCCGGCCCTGATCGAGCTGGCCGACCGGACGCTGACCCTGCGCGACGGCCGCCTGACCGACGCCTGACGGGCTGCCTCGCCCCTTGGCGGCGGCGATCAAGAGGTTTGCGTCAGGCCGAGGCGCTCAGCCCGACACAAACCTCTTGATCGTCAGACCCGGCGGGGCCCGGCGGCGGGGCGGGGGCGGGGCGGGGGCGGGGTCAGAGGGTGAGCTTCATGCCCTCGTGGCTGGCCACGAAGCCGAGGCTCAGGTAGAAGCGGTGCGCGTCCGTCCGGGTCCTGTCCGTGGTGAGCTGCACCAGCGCGCAGCCCCGCCGGCGGGCCTGCTCGATCGCCCACGCCATCATCTGCCGGCCCAGCCCCTGCCCCCGCCGGTCCGAGCGCACCCGCACCGACTCGATCAGGGAGCGCTCCGCGCCGTGCCGCCCCAGCCCCGGGATGTAGGTGATCTGCATGCAGCCGACCAGCGTGCCGTCCTGCTCGGCCACGATCAGGTGGTTGCGCGGGTCGGCGGCGATGTCGGCGAAGGCCCGCTCGTACGCCTCGTCGACCTCGGTGAAGTCGCGGGCCTTGCCCAGCACGTCGTCGGCCAGCAGGGCGATGACGGCGGGCAGGTCGGCCCGGACCGCCTCCCGGAAGATCACCTCGCGCATGCCGGCCAGCCTGCCACAGCGGGACCGGCCGATGCGGGCCGGCGTTCCCCCCGTGGGCGCGCGTTTGGCCCCACCAGGCACCATGCTTCGGCATGGACGTCCTGCTGTTGCCGTTCCGCAAGATCTACCGGGGGCTGGTCTGGTTCGCCAACTCGCCCCGGACGCTGATCGCGTCGTACCTGCTGATGATCGTGGTGGCCGGGGTCCTCTACAGCCAGGCCGAGCACAGGAGCGCCGCCGACTCGGTGTGGTGGGCGGTGGTGACCGCCTCCACCGTCGGGTACGGGGACATCTCCCCGGCGACGTGGCAGGGGCGTACCCTCGCCGCCCTGCTCATCTCGACCATGGTGCTGCTGGTCATTCCGCTGATCACCGCGCACTTCGCCAGCCAGCTGATCGTGGACGACGATGCCTTCGAGCACGCCGAGCAGGAGGAGTTGAAGGCCGAGGTGCGGCGGATGCGGATGCTGCTGGAGGAGATGGCGGCGCGGCAGGGGATCGCACTGCCGACCGGGCCCACCCCGCCGGAGGCGGAGCCGACCGACGGGCCGGCCGCTCGGGCGTCTGACGGCTCGGCGGGCGGGCCTGATGGGTCGGCCGTGGGGTGACGGGTCGGCGGTTCGGCGGGCAAGCCTGACGGCTCGGCGGTTCAGCGGGCCGGGCAGCGCAGGCCCTCGCGCGGCAGCCACAACGAGATCAGGTAGGCGTCCACGGCGTCGGTGACGCAGGTGGTCTGCGGGTACGCCGTGTGCCCCTCGCCCTCCCACGTCAGCACCCGGCCCACGCCGAGCATCGCGGCCAGCTTCGACGTCTGCTCGTACGGGGTCGCCGGGTCGCCGGTGGTGCCCACCACCACGATCGGCGACGCGCCGGTCGCCTCGCCGGTCGGGTACGGGTCGCTCGCCCCGGGCCACTCCCGGCAGCTGAGCATCCCGACCGCCAGCGCCGGGCCGAACAGCGGGTACTTGCTCCGCCACTCCGACTGCAGCTCGCGGATCCGCTCGACGCTCGGCTTCTCCGTCTCGTCCGTGCAGTTGACCGCGAGGTTGGCGTCGAAGAGGTTCGAGTAGTGCCCGTCGTCCCCGCGGCCGGCGTACGCGTCGGCCAGCCGGAACACCTCCGCCGGGTCGCCGCCGTCCAGCCGGTCGATCGCCCGGGCCAGCTCCTGCCAGCCCGACTCCGTGTAGAGCGAGGAGATGACCGCGTAGAAGACCCAGCCCGGGGTGGCCTCCCGGCCGTCGGCGCCGCGCGCCGGGGAGACCCGGGCCTTGTCGATCGCCGAGGTCACCGCGGCCCGGGCGTCCGGGGCGAGGGGACAGCGCCCGGCGTTGACCGTGCACCACCGGGTGAAGTTGCCGAATGCCCGCTCGAAGCCCTTCGCCTGGCTCTCCGAGCTGTCGACCAGGTCTTGCGTCGGGTCGACCGCGCCGTCGAGCACCAGGGCCCGGACCCGCTCCGGGTAGAGCTGGGCGTACGTGGCGCCGAGCAGCGTCCCGTACGAGTAGCCGAGGTAGGTGAGCCGCTCGTCGCCGACCGCCGCGCGGACCGCGTCCATGTCCCGGGCGGCCTGCTCGGTGCCGTACAGCGCGAGCTGATCGCCGTACTTGTCGCCGCAGCCCCTGCCGATCCGTCGGTTGAGGGCCAGGTAGCCGGCGAAGGACTCCTGCGAGCGCGGGTCCGGGTCGTAACCGAAGCTGGCGTCCAGGTCGGCGTCCGGGATGCACTTGACGGGGCTGGACCGGGACACCCCGCGCGGGTCGAAGCCGACGATGTCGAATCGCTCGGTGACCGCCGGGGGCAGGCCACCGAACGCCGGGCCGAAGGAGAGGTAGACGGCCATGTCCACGCCCGAGCCGCCGGGGCCGCCCGGGTTGACCACCAGGGAGCCGAGCCGGTCCCGCTGGTGCGTCGACCGGGCCCGCAGCAGGGCGATCTCGAAGGTCCGCCCCGCGCCCGGGCCGGTCGTCGCGCCGGTGCCGCCGCCCCAGTTGCGCGGCACGGCGATGCGCGCGCACTCGTAGCGCATGTCCGGCGCGCCGCGGCCCACCAGGTCCTCGGCGACCTCCGGGCAGGCCCGCCAGGTCGGCGCGGTGCCCGGAGCCGCCGCCCCGCCGGTGCCCTCGGTGCGCGGCGCCAGCGCCGGCAGCGTGCAGCCGGCGGCGACCACCGTCGCCGCGACGAGCCCGGCCAGGGTCAGCCGGACCCGGCGGATCCGGTCGGGTAAGCGCGTCACCAGTGGGCCCCTCATGATCGTGTCGACGCCTCCAGGCTACGCCCGGGCCGGCCCGGGCTTCGCCGTCGCCGCCGGGTCGCCGCGCAGCACCTGGTCCACGTCGTAGCGCACCGGGCGGTCGAGCTGCTCGTACCCGCAGGAGCGCGGGTCACGGTCGGGCCGCCAGCGGACGAACTGGGCGGTGTGCCGCAGGCGGTCGCCCTCCATCGCGTCGTACGCCACCTCGGCCACCAGGTCGGGGCGCAGCGGCTCCCACTCCAGGTTCCTCGCCCCCGTCCACCGGCTGACCCCGCCCGGGATGCGCTGGCCGCGCTCGTGGTCGCCGTGCACCCACGGGTGGTCGGGCCCGACGTCCCGGTACGGCTCCAGCTCGTCCAGCAGCTCCTTGCGCCGCGCCGCGGTGAACGACGAGCTGACGCCGATGTGGTGCAGCACGCCGGCGTCGTCGTAGAGACCGAGCAGCAGTGAGCCGACCACCGGGCCGGACTTGTGCCAACGGAAGCCGGCCACCACCACGTCGGCCGTGCGGGCGTGCTTGACCTTGAACATGAGCCGCTTGCCCGGCTCGTACGGCAGGTCGGCCGGCTTGACGATCAGCCCGTCCAGCCCGGCGCCCTCGAAGACGTCGAACCAGCGACGGGCCGTGTCGGGGTCGGTGGTGACCTGGGTGACGTGCACGGGCGGGCGGACCCCGGCCAGGGCCTGCTCCAGCCGGGCCCGCCGCTGCGGGTACGGCTGGTCGGTGAGCAGCTCGTCGTCGATCGCGAGCAGGTCGAACGCGACGAAGTCGGCCGGGGTGGTCTCGGCGAGCAGCCGCACGCGGGAGGCGGCGGGGTGGATCCGCTGGGCGAGCAGCTCGAAGTCGAGCCGGGGCTGGCCGTCCGGGCCGTCCCGGCGGATCACGATCAGCTCCCCGTCGACCGCGCAGCGCTCCGGCAGCTGCCGCAGCGCCTGCTCGACCACCTCGGGGAAGTAGCGCGTCATCGACTTTCCGCCCCGGCTGGCCAGCTCCACCTCGTCGCCGTCGCGGAACACGATGCAGCGGAAGCCGTCCCACTTCGGCTCGTACGTCGTCCCGGGGTCGGTGGGCAGCCGGGCCACGGCCTTGGCCAGCATCGGTTCGACCGGCGGGTTGATCGGCAGGTCCACGGCGACAGTCAACCAGACACCACCGACAGCCGTGAGGCACATCACCGGCGGTGCGGGTGCGGCGTGTTCCGCTCCGCTCCCCGTGTCCCCACCGTCCGGATGGCGTAACCGCAGGTCAGAGCTACCGTCGCCGGGTGCGTGAGTGGGTCTGCGGTTGCTGCGGGCGCTGGCGGGTCAGCGTCGAGCTGATCCGCGGCCGGTACCGGTACCGGCTGGTGCGCCGCTACCCGGCCCGCTTCGGCGGCGGCAAGAACGTGCTCGGCGAGGCCGCCACGATCGCGGAGCTGGAGGAGCTGCTGCGCCGGCGCACCCCGCTCACCCTCGCCGACCTCCACGAGGCCGCCTGACCTCGGCCCGGCCCGGCCCGGCCCGGCCCTGCCCGGCCCGGCCCGGCTGGGACGAGGCGATGTCGGCGACATGGCGGTGTCCAAGCCAACGGGATGCCGCCATGTCGGCAACCAGGGTTTCCGAGCCGAGTGGTCCGGGTGTCCGATGATGGGGGCGTGGCTCGGCGCGCAGACTCGTCCGGGTCAGGCGACGCCGACCGCCGGGCGTGGCCGCAGTGGCCCGCGCTCGGCCGGCGCGGAAGGCGGGGGAGGAAAAGATGCGCTTCGAGGTCGTCACGGAGATCGGCGCCGACGCCGAGCGGGTCTGGGCGGTGCTGACCGACGTCGAGCGGTGGCCAGAGTGGACCGCCTCGGTGCGGTCGGCGCGACGGCTGGAGCCGGGGCCGCTGACGGTGGGCTCGACCGCCCGGCTGGAACAGCCCCGGCTGCGTACCGCGGTGTGGCGGGTCGTGGAGGCCGAGCCGCCGTACGGCTTCGCCTGGGTCTCCCGGGCCCCGGGCGTACGCACCCGGGGCGACCACCGGATCGTCCCGCTGACCGAGGGGCGGGTCCGGGTCGAGCTGACCCTGGAGCAGTCCGGCCTGCTGGCCGGGCCGGTCGGCCGGCGTTACGGCGAGCTGGTGCGGGGCTACCTCGAGATGGAGGCCGAGGGCCTCAGGCGCCGCTGCGAGCGGAGGTGACCGTGGTACCGCACCGCGTGCCGCCGGCGTCGGCCGTAGGCTCACCCTCGGCCCCAACGACGAGGAGGTGGGCGTCGACGTGCCCGAGCTGACGTACCCGGAGGTGGGCGCCACCCGGGCGGGCCGGCTGCCCGCGGGCTACCACCATCTGCGCCACCGGCGTCGGCTGCCGGACGGCTGCTTTCCCGTCGCGGCGGAGGCCGTGCTGAGCTGGCGGCTGCACCGGGCGGCCGGCGTGCGGATGCGCACCGACGCGCCCCGGGCGGCGGCCACGGTGGCCGTCACGCCCGGCCTGGGGCTGGGGCCGCTGCGGCTCTGGGGGCCCTGCGAGGTGGTCTGGGCCGAGGAGGGCGACCGGCGGGCCGGCTTCGGGTACGGCACCCTGCCCGGGCACCCGGAGCGCGGGGAGGAGGCGTTCGTGGTCTCGCGCGACGACGCCGGCGCGGTCTGGTTCGAGGTGCGGGCGTTCAGCCGACCGGACCGCTGGCTGATGCGGGCCGCCGGGCCGCTCGGCCGGGCCGTCCAACACGGGTACGCCTGGTGGCTCGGCCGCACCCTGAGCCGGCTCTGCGCCCGGCGCTGACCCGGCTGCCACCCCGCTCCGATCCCGGGGGAGCCGGTGGGCAGAGGCGGCCCCGGGGCGGCGCCCTGCCTCAGTATCCCGCGAAGGAGCGGATCGGCGCCCGCGGCCCGTACCGGGGGGCGTGGACGCCGTCGGCCTCCAGCAGCCGGCAGACCCGCCCCCGGTGCCCCCGGAACGGCTCCAGCAGCGCCAGCATCCGGGCGTCGTCGCCGCGCGGCTCGCCGGCCAGCGCCCACGCCACCGTGTTCGGTACGTGGTAGTCGCCGACGCTGACGGCGTCCGGGTCCCCGTACGCGATGCGCACCACCTCGGCGGCGGTCCACGGGCCGATCCCGGGGACGGCGGTGAGCCGGCGGGTCGCCTCGGCGGAGTCGGCACAGCGTTCCAGCCGGTCGGCCTCGGCGGCGGCCCGGCGCAGCGTGTCGGCCCGTCGCTGCTCCACCCCGAACGGGTGGAAGACCCAGTACGGCGCGGCGGCCACCGCGGCCGGTTCGGGCGGCAGCAGCAGCCGCGCCGGGCCCGGCGCGGGCTCGGCGAAGTGTCGCACGGTCGCCGCGTACGCCCGGTACGCCTCCGTGCCGGTGACCTTCTGCTCCAGGACCGCCCGCAGCACGCGCGGGAACAGCAGGCCGGTGGCGGGCATCCGCAGCCCGGAGTGCCGGGCGGCCAGCTCGGCGACCAGCGGGTGCGCGCCGGCCAACTCGGCGAACCCGGTCAGGTCGTCGCGTAGCCCGGCGATCCCGTCGGCCCGCTCGACGACCCAGCCGGCGCCCGGACCGTACCCCTCGGCGAGCAGCTCCCCGCCGCTCGGACGCAACGCGAGGGTGGCCGGGCCGGCCGGGGTGCGGGTCGCCCACCAGAACTCCCCGCCGGTGATCCGGGCGCACGGGTCGTACGGGCTGAAGGTCAGCGGCCGGACCGAGGCGGCCATCCGGTAGCCGGCGGGCGGGCGCAGCAGCCGGCGGGCGGAGGGTTCGGTCACCCGGACACTCTGCCACGCCGGCGGGGGACAGTGGTCGCTCCATGTCGCCGACATGGCGGAGTCCGCCTGGCGTGGTTGACCCCATGTGGGCGACATGGGGTCAACCCCAACCGCCCGGTCACCGGTCGACGGAGAAGAGCCCCGGCGGCGGCGGGGTGGAGTCGGTGGCGTCTACGTCGCGGACCACCCGGGCGCTCCCGGCGAAGCGGTCGAGCTCGTCGCCGGACAGCACCCGGCCCGGGAACCAGTCCCCGGCCACGCGCCGGGTCAGCTCCGGCACCGGCGGCTCCGTCCGGCCCGCCACCAGCACCAGGTTGCCGTAGCGCCGGCCGCGCAGCACCGCCGCGTCGCTCACCAGGCAGGCCCGGGGCAGCACCGCGCGGACCGTGGCGACCTGGGCGCGGGCGTGTCGCAGCGGCGGGCCGTCGGCGACGTTCGCCAGGTACCAGCCGCCCGCGCGCAGCACCCGGGCCACCTCGGCGGCGTACTCCACGCTCGTCAGGTGGGCGGGGGTGCGGGCGCCGGCGAAGACGTCGGCGACCACCACGTCGTAGACGGCGTCCCGGCTGGCGGTCAGGGCGGCCCGGGCGTCGCCGACGCGCACCCGGAGCCGGGGGTCGGCGGGCCAGGGCAGCTCCCGCCGGACCAGGTCGACCAGGGCGGCGTCCACCTCGACGACCCGCTGGGTGGAGCCGGGCCGGGTCGCGCCCACGTACCGGGGCAGGGTCAGCGCCCCGCCGCCCAGGTGCAGCACCCGCAGCGGCGCGCCGGCCGGGGCGAGCAGGTCGACGGCGGCGGCCAGCCGCCGGACGTACTCGAACTCCAGGTGGGTCGGATCCGCGAGGTCGACGTGCGACTGCGGCGCGCCGTCGAGCAGCAGCGTCCACGAGCCCGGGCGGTCGGGGTCCGGGACCAGCTCCGCCTCGCCGGTGTCGACCCGCGCTGCGATCCGGCCGGCGTCCCGCTTGCGGCCCATCAGCGGCGGTGGCCGCGGCCGGCGCGGGCCGCGGCGGTCAGCGCCCGGTGCAGCAGGCGGGCGTCGCCGAGCAGGGCCCGCAGGCGGCGCTCCAGGCCGGCGATCGGGATCAGGTTCTGCGGCGCGCGCGGATCCTTGTACGGGGTGGACGCGAACCGGGGGAGGGTGACCAGCGACAGGTCGGCCAGCGCGATCGCCTCCTGCTCGCTCAGCTCCGCCGAGCACTCCACCCGCACGATGCCGGCCCACGGCGCGCCGCTCGCCACGGGCAGCCGCAGGTACCACGAGTACCCGCCCCAGGCCGTGCCCAGCCGGAACACCGGGCACCGCTGGCCGGCGCGCAGCCCGGTCACCACCGTGGTCAACCGGGCGTCGAGATACTGGCTGTGCTGCGTCTTGACGTAGCCGAGGGTGCGGGGAAGCTGGCGGCGGTTGCGCAGCGGGCCGTCGACCACCAGCAGGTCCCCGTCGATCCGGGCGGCCCCGGAGACCTCCACCTCCAGCGCGGTCAGCGGCCCCTGCACCGCCGCCTGGAGCTTGTTCAGCTCGCCGGAGCCGCCGACGCGATGCACCGGGTAGCGGACCGACCCGGCCCGCACCTCCCGCGCCGAGGGGCTGGCCGTGAACAGGCCCCGCCCGACCTTCGCCCCGGCCAGCGCCGCCGCGCCCCGCTCCAGGTCGCAGCGCACCACGCCCGCCGCGTACGAGGCGGCCACCCCCGGGTACGACCCGCCGTCCGCCTCGGCCGTCCAGACGCTGGCGTCGATGCGGCGTACCCCGTCGACGAGCAGCACCACGTCGGGCGCCCGCATCCCGCGCCGGACGTCGATCGCCCGCCAGTCCACCGCCGGCAGCTCGACGTTCGCGTCGACCTGCTGGCTGCTCGGCGCCGCCGGCCCGGCCGGGGCGGCCTCGAAGGACGCCCCGAACCCCGGGTCCCAGACGTCGACGAACAGCTCCGGGGCCGCCTCTTCCGTGCCGCTCACGGTGCCGGCCTTTCGTTCGCGACTGCGGGGCTCCGCTGCGCTGTACTCCTCGCGCTCACGGGCCCGTCCGTTCCACGCGGGCGGTGCGGGCGTTCTTGCGCACCTCGAACCGCACCGGGATGCGCTCGGCCAGGGCCGGCACGTGGGTGACCACCCCGACCATCCGGTCGCCCCGGGCGGCCAGGCTCTCCAGTGTGGCGGCCACCGTGTCCAGGGTGGCTGTGTCGAGGGTGCCGAAGCCCTCGTCCAGGACGATCGACTCCAGACTCGCCGCCGTGGTCGACATGCCGGCGAGCTGCTCCGACAGGGCCAGCGCCAGCGCCAGCGACGCCTGGAACGTCTCCCCGCCCGACAGCGTGCGCACCCCGCGCCGCAGCCCGGCGTCGTGGTGGTCGACGACGAAGAACTCGCCCTTGTCGTGCACCAGGTCGTACTGGCCGCCGGACAGCTCGCGCAGGATCCGGGACGCGCCGTCGACCAGCAGGTCCAGCGCCTCGGCCAGCAGCCAACGCTCGAAGTTGTTGGCCCGCAGGTGCCCCGCGAGGGCCCGGGCGACCCGGGCGTCCCGCTCGTGCCCGGCCCGCTGCTCGCGCAGCTCCGCCGCCTGTTCCCGGCGCTCCAGCAGCCGGCGGTGGGCCGCCTCGGCCCGCTCCACCGCCACCGTGGCCGCGCGCACCGGGTCGTCCTCGGCGGGCAGCCCGGCGGCGGCGAAGATCCCGGCGATCCGCTCCTCCACCTCGGCCGCGTCCGCGTCCGCCTCGGCGACCGCCGCCGCCAGCCCCGCCCGCTCCGCGTGCCGCCGGCCCGCCTCTCCGCCGGCCCAGTCGGCCAGCGCGGCCCACGCGGCGGCGAGGTCCTCCCGGTCGGCGGCCGGCGGGCCGAGCCGGGCCAGCCCGTCGCGGGTGGCGTCGAAGTCCCGCCACGCGGCCCGCAGCCGCTCCTCGGCCGCGTCCACCGCCCCGCGGGCCCGCCGGGCGGCGTCCCGGCCGGCCCGGACGGCGCCGGCCGCCTCCTCCAGCGCCCGCCGCAGCCGGGCGTGCTCGGCCAGGTCGTGGCGCAGCGCCTCCGGGGCGGCGGCCCCCGCGAGCTGCCCGTCCAGCTCGGCCAGCCGCGCCGCGAGCTGGTCGTGCTCCGCGCGCGCCCGCAGCAGCACCCGCTCCTGCTCGCGCGCCGCCGCGTCCCGCTCCTGCGCGGTGCGTTTGGCCGCGTCGCTGGCGGCCCGGGCCGCCTTCCCCGCGGCGACCGCCTTCGCCACCGCCGAGCCGGCGGGCACCGGAGGCACCTCGTGCACCACCTGCTCGCAGACCGGGCAGGCCGCGCCATCGACCAGGTGCGCCCGCAGCGCCACCGCCTGGTCGGCGGCCTTCGCCTCCTCGTGCGCCCGGAACGCCGCCTCCAGCGCGGCCTCAGCCCGCTCGGCGGACGCCCGGGCCTCGCCCAGCGCGGCCACCGCCGCGTCGTGCCCGCCCTGCGCCGCGCCCAGCGCCGCGCGCACCGACTCGGCCTCGCCGGCCAGCCGGTCCCGGTCCGCGTACGCCTTCAGCAGCAGCCGCAGCGCGCTCTCGTCGCCCGCGCCGGCCAGCTCGCCGCGCAGCTTCTCCTCGCGCTCCTCCGCCAGGGCCACCGCCGTGGCCGTAGCGTCCGCGCCGGCCCGCGCGGCGGCCACGGCCCGAGCCACCTCGGCCACCCCGTCCGGCGGGCACACGGCGTCCAGCACGGCCAGCTCGGCGTCCAGCGCGGCCAGCGCCGCCCGCGCGTCCCGCGCCGCCGCCCGGGCCAGCTCCCGCTCCGGTACGGCCGCCGCGACCGCCTCCGCCAACTCGTGCGCCCCCGCCACCCGCGCCTGCGCCTCGGCCAGCGCGGCGTCGTCGACGTCGGCGAGCCCGCCGAGCATCCGGTCGACCGTCTCCAGCTTCGCCTCGGCCTGCCCGGCGCGCTCGGTGGCCTTCTTCTGCACGTCCTCGTAGACGCCGAGGCCGAGCAGGTTCACCAGGATCTGCTGCCGGGTCGCCGGCTTGGCGTGCAGGAAGTCCGCGAACTGCCCCTGCGGCAGCACCACGCAGCTGGTGAACTGCTCGTACGGCAGCCCCACCGCCTCCAGCACCGCCTGCTCCATCTCGGCGGGGGTGCCGGCCACCACCTCGCCCAGATCCTCCGGGCTGAGCCCCGTGTCCAGCTTCGTCACGTCGAACCCGGCCGGCATGAGCTGCAACCCGGCGTTGGCCGTCTTCACGTTGCCCCGGCCGTCCCGGCGCGCCACCCGGGTCGCCACGTACCGCGCGCCCGCGGACTCGAAGACCAGCCGCACCCGCGCCTCGGTGGCCGACGGGGCCAGCGCGTTGGCCAGCCCCCGGGCGCCGCCCCAGCGGGGCACCGTGCCGTAGAGGGCGAAGCAGATCGCGTCCAGGATCGTGGACTTGCCGGAGCCGGTCGGGCCGACCAGGGCGAAGAAGTCCGCGTCGGTGAAGTCGACGGTGGTCTCGTCGCGGAAGACGGTGAACCCCGCCATGTCGAGCCGCATCGGGCGCATCAGCGGTCCACCTCCTCCAGCAGCTCGTCGAACAGCTCCCGGACCCCGTCGTCGGCGTGGCCCCGGCTGTCCAGGTAGTCGGCGAACAGCTCCCGCGGCGACCGGCCGGCCCGCTGCGCAGCCCGCGCGCCGCTGCCGGGGGCGGGCACCAGCTCCGGGTCGATCCGGATCTCCAGGGCCCGGGGGAGCAGCTCCTGCACCTCCTCGCGCAGCCCCGCCCGGGGCTGCTCGCGGACGTACACGCGCAGCCAGCCGTCCGGCGGGGCGAGTTCGGCGAGCTGGGCCAGGGTGCCCCGGACGGTGCGCAGCGGCACCGCCGCCGACACCGGCACCTCCCGGATACGGGCGGCGGTCGTCGGGGTCACCTCCACCACGGTCACCGACGGGACGTTCTCCTGCTCGCCGAAGTCCACGGCGAGCGGGCTGCCGCTGTACCGGATCGGGCAGGGGCCGTCGACCCGCTGCGAGCGGTGCAGGTGGCCCAGCGCCACGTAGTGTGCGTTGCCCGGGAACACGGTCGCCGGGACGGCGTACCCGAGGACGGTGTGCGCGTCCCGCTCCCCGCCGCCGGTCGCCGCGCCCACCACCGTGAGGTGGGCGGTGACCAGGTGCACCCGGTCCGGCTCGGTGAAGCCCTCGGTGAGCCGGCCGAGCAGCCGGCGCAGGTGGTCCGCGTACGTCTGGTTGGCCTCGGCGGCCGTCAGCTCGTACATCTCCACCGCACGGACGGCGTACCGCTGGGACAGGAACGGCAGGGCCGCCAGCCGCCACCGCTCGCCGCCCGGCGTCGTGCCGTCGATGACGTGCTCGTCGGGGTTGTCCCGTACGCCGCCGCGCAGGGTGATCCCGGCCGCCTCCGCCCACGGCCGCAGCGCGTCGAGGGCCTGGCCGTTGTCGTGGTTGCCGCCGATCGCCACCACGTCCGCGCCGGTGCGGCGCAGCGCGGTCAGCGCCCGGGTGACCAGCCGGGTCGCCTCGGGGGTGGGCGCGGCCGTGTCGTACAGGTCCCCGGCGACGATCACCAGGTCGGGCCGCTCCGCGTGGGCGACCTCGATCACCCCGGCGAGGACCTGTTTGTGCTCCTCGGCCCGGGACTGCCCCTTGAGCACCTTGCCGACGTGCCAGTCCGAGGTGTGCAGGATCTTCACGGTGCCCGCCTTTCGTTCGCGACTGCGGGACTCCGCTGCGCTGCGTTCCTCGCGCTCACGGTGCCCGCCTTTCGTTCGCGACTGCGGGGCTCCGCTGCGCTGCGTTCCTCGCGCTCACGGTGCCCGCCTTTCGTTCGCGACTGCGGGACTTCCTCGCTTCGCTCGGGCGTTCCTCGCGCTCACGGTTACCCGCCCCCCTAGAACGGGATGTCGTCGTCGGTCGCGCCGCCGCCGGAGCCGACCACCGCGAACGGGTCGGCCGCCCCGGTGATCGAGCGCAGCGTCTGCGACGGCACCCGGCCGGCCTCGGAGACCCGGGTCGCCCAGGCCGGGAACGGGAACTCCAGACACAGCGGCACCGGGATGTCCGGCTGGTTGACGAACATCGTGCCGGGCTTGGCCAGCAGCGCCCGCTGCCGCTGGGCCGGCGGCAGGAAGCCGTACTCGGGGCGGGACGCCTCGGCCGGGTCGAGCCGGCCGACCACCCGGATCGCCGAGTTGGTGACGATCCGCCGCTCCACCTCGCTCGCGGTCTGCTGCGCGCCGACCAGGATCACCCCGAGCGAGCGGCCCCGCTCGGCGATGTCGAGCAGCACCTCCTTGATCGGCGAGGAGCCCTCCCGGGGGGCGTACTTGTTCAGCTCGTCGAGCACGACGAACAGCAGCGGCTTCGCGGTGCCCGCCTTCTCCTTGCGCTCGAACTCGCTCTTGAGCGTCACGCCGACCACGAACCGCTGCGCGCGGTCCGGCAGGTTGTGCAGGTCGACGACGGTGACCTGGGCGCTCTCGGCGGTGTTGATGCTGTGCGGGCGACGGGTGGCCAGGTCGCCCCGGATGAGCCGGCCCAGGTCCTTCTTGCTGCCGATCAGCCGCCGGGCGAACGCGTTGACCGTGCCCAGCCCGACCGCGCTGCCGGCCCAGTCGCCCCGGGTCTCGTCGTCGTTGAGTTGCGCGACGACGTGGTCCACCAGGTCGGCGTACGACCCCAGCCGGACCCCGTCGACGCTCACCCCGCCGTCGGCGGGCTGGGCGTACCGGGCCAGGTGGGCGGCGACCGAGTGGACCACCATCGTGTACTGCTGGCGCTCGTCGTCGGCGTCGGCGAACACGTACGGCAGCAGCCGGTCGGCGCAGAACTCGCTCAGCGTCCAGTAGAAGCTGTCCACGCCGGTGAGCCGGCTGCTCACGTCCGGGGTGCCGGAGGAGTCGCCGACCCGGGGCGGGGCGTACACCCGCACGTCGGGGAACGCGCCGGCGTCCAGCCCGAGCTTCGCGTACCCGGCCCGGGTGGCGTCGTCCAGCCTGACGTTCGGGTGGTCGAGGAAGAGCAGGTCCTCGCCCTTGACGTTGAAGATCAGCGCCTTGGCGTTGACCGCGTCGCCGCCGAGCACCCCGGACCGGAAGACGGAGTAGAGCAGGAACGTGGCGAAGCTGGTCTTGGTGGCCACGCCGGAGATGCCGGAGATGGAGACGTGGGCGCCCCGGGTGCCGTCGAGGAAGTCGGCGTTGAGGTAGACCGGCACCCCGTCGCGGCCCATCCCCATCGGGATGCGCCGCTCCATCCGGTCGAAGTGCAGCGCCCGGGCCCGGGCGTCGCCCTCGGCCCGGTGCACGACCGCGCCGGGCGTCGGCGGCACGTAGAACTCGGGGTCGACCCGGGTGGTGGTCACCTCGGCGGCCTCCTGCACCTGGGCGGGCAGCGTGCCGTCGGCGATGGCGAACACGTCGGAGTCGAACTGGGCGCCCTCGTGCCGGGCGCGTACCTGGGTCACCACCCCGGCGATCGTCACCGGCTCCCGGTCGGGCAGCTCCCGGCGGGTCACCACCACGTCGTCGAGCTGCAGGTAGCTGCCGGGGGAGACGGCCGTCCAGAACTGCAGGGGGGTGGCGTCGGCGGTGCCGAGCACCCGGCCCACGCCCTCGCTCGAGCCGTCGAAGCCGTCGTCGGCGATTCCGTCGTCGGCGATCGGCACGCTGTCCGTCATCCGCGCGCTCCGGTCAGTCGGTCGTCTCGCTGAGGGCACAACACGAGGAGCATCCTGCCCGAGGGATGCGACAGGTTGCCACGCGACGCGGCGGACGCCACCCGTCGACCAGACCCGCGTAGCCTTTCGTGTCGCGACAGTTACCGAAAGTCATCCCAGAAATGTTGGCCGCAGGGCGCGACAGACGGGGGACGGGTGGCGCGAGAACAGGCTGCGGGTGACATCGAAGATCTTCCCCCAATCGATCTTTGTGTGCGCCCTGGCGGCCCTTCACCTGCGGGCCGTCGCCCGGTCCGCCGCCACACTGGCGGGCCGTCGCCGGTCGGTACCCCCCCCGACCGGCCGTCCCTGGCGAAGGCAGGAACCCATGCGTCGTACCACCCTCCTGGGCGGACTGGCCGCGGCCGCCGTGCTGGCCGCGGCCGTGCCCGGCGCGGCCCCACGGCCGCCCCCAGCCCCGCCGCCCCCGCCGCCGACGCGCTCAGCCGCGCCGTCGCCCACCTCAAGGCCCGCTCCGCCAGCGTGTTCGTCGCCGACGGGCAGAGCTTCACCCTCAAGAACGTGGCGACCGACGCCGACGGCACCGAGCACGTCCGCCTGCACCGCTACCAGGACGGGCTGCCCGTCCTCGGCGGCGACCTGGTCGTCCACCTGGGTAGGGGGAACTCCTGGCGGGGAGTCACCCAGAGCCTCACCGCCGCCCCGCGCCGGGACGCGCGGGCCGCGGTCGGGGCGCCCGCCGCGGGCCGCGTGGCACTCGCCGCCTCCACCGCCACCGGACGCACCGTCGACGGCACCCAACTGGTGTACGCCGCCGACGCCGCCGGCACCGCCCTGGCGTACGAGGTGGTCGTCGGCGGGGCGTACGCCGACGGCACCCCGAGCGAGCTGCACGTCGTGGTCGACGCCACCAGCGGCGCGGTCCGGGACTCCTGGGAGGGCGAACGGCGGCACCAGCGGCACCGGCACGCTGGTCACCTCGGCGTCGAACGTCTTCGGCGACGGGACCCTCGCCAACCGGCAGACCGCCGCCGCCGACGCCCACTACGGCGCGGCCGCGACCTGGGACTACTTCAGGGACACGTTCGGCCGCAACGGCATCCGCAACGACGGCGTCGCCGCGTACAGCCGGGTGCACTACAGCACCAACTACGCGAACGCGTTCCGGAGCGACTCCTGCTTCTGCATGACGTACGGCGACGGCGGCTCCGGCTGGTACCCGCTGACCTCGCTCGACGTGGCGGGGCACGAGATGAGCCACGGCGTCACCAGCAACACACCGCCGGCCTGCGCTACAGCGGCGAGTCCGGCGGCCTCAACGAGGCGACCAGCGACATCTTCGGCACCCTCGTCGAGTTCTCCGCCGCGAACAGCCGGGAGCCGGGCGACTACCTGATCGGGGAGAAGCTGCGCAGCAGCGGCGTCCCGCTGCGGTACATGGACCAGCCGTCGAAGGACGGCCGCTCGGCCGACTGCTGGTCCAGCTCCGTCGGCCGCTGGACGTGCACTACTCCTCCGGCGTGGGCAACCACTTCTTCTACCTGCTCGCCGTCGGCAGCGGCTCCTCCGCGTACGGCACCAGCCCCACCTGCAACGGCAGCACCGGCATCGGCATCGGCAACGCCAAGGCGGGCGCGATCTGGTACCGCGCGCTGACCACGTACATGACCTCGCGCACCAGCTACGCGGGGGCGCGCACGCACCGCCACCCTGTCGGCCGCCGCCGACCTCTACGGCAGCGCCAGCACCGAGTACCAGACCGTCGCCGCCGCCTGGTCGGCCGTGAGCGTCAACTGACCGGTACGCGCACCGCGGGCGCTGGCGGCTCCGGGGCTGCCGGCACCCGCGGTGCGCGGGGGCTCAGTCGCGGGCGTACCGGAGCAGCAGCGTGCCGTCGGACGCGGCCAGGACGTGCCGCAGCGGCAGGTGGCGGGGCGCGCTGGCGTCCCCGGCGGTGATCCGGCCGGCCCCGGCGCCGGCCAGCAGCGGCGCCACGGTCAGGCAGACCTCGTCGACCAGGTCGGCGGCGGTGAGCGCGCCGAACAGCAGCGGCCCGCCCTCGCAGAGCAACTGCCCGAGGCCGCGCCGGCGCAGCTCGGCCAGCCCAACCGTCAGGTCCACCCGGTCGGCGCCGCAGCGCACCAGCTCGGCCACCTCGGTCAGGCCGGGCGGCGCCTCGGCGGCGGCGGAGGTGAGCACGATCGGCCGTACGGGCGCGTCCGCGAAGGCCGCCTGCGCCGGGTCGAGGTCCAGGGAGCCGGAGACCACGATCAGGGTCGGGTACTCCGCCAGCCCCTGCTCCCGCCGCCAGGCCCGGCGCGGCTCGCTGAGCCGTACGGCCCGGTAGCCCTCGTGGCGCAGCGTGCCGGCGGCCACGACGAGGCCGTCGCAGAGCATCCGCAGCAGGCCGAACACCCGCTTGTCCGGTTCGCCCGACAGCCCCGCCGAGTAGCCGTCGAGGGCGACCGCGCCGTCGACGCTGGTCACGAAGTTGACCCGCAGCCGGGGACGCTCCGTCCGGCCGTACAGCGCCGTCAGCTCCGCGTCGTGCAGCGGCTCGGCGGCCGGGACCGGCCAGAGCCGGGAAATCGGGGCCGTGGCGCTCATTCGCCCGCCGGACCGGTGACCGGAGGGGTGGGTTCGGGGGTACGGTGCTGGCAGTCGCACCACTTCCGGCCCGGACAGTCGTCGTGCCGCCGCTCTCGGCAGGCTCGGCAGATCATGCCGGCAGCCTATGTCGTGGAAGGATGGGACAGCACATGCCGCGTCAGATCTACCAGCTGAAGGTATCCCTCGCCGGGGTTCGCCCGCCGGTCTGGCGGCGGGTGCTGATTCCCGGCGGATACACCCTCGACCGGCTGCACCGCGTGGTGCAGCACGCCATGGGCTGGCGGCACTGCCACCTGCACTCGTTCGAGATCGACGGCAGGCAGTACGGCGCGCCCGACCCCGACGGGGAACTGGCCCTGCGCGACGAGCTGGACGTCCGGCTCGACGCGGTGCTCGGCAAGGGCAGCCGTTTCCAGTACGTGTACGACTTCGGCGACTGGTGGGAGCACGACCTGCTCGTCGAGGACGCCTTCGCGGCCGACCCGGACGAGCGGTATCCGATCTGCCTGGCGGGGGAGCGGGCCTGCCCGCCGGAGGGCATCGGCGGCCCGCCCGGGCACCAGCTGATGCTGGCCGCGCTGGCCGATCCCGCCCACCCCGAGCACCGCTCGATGCGCGACTGGGTCGGCGACTGGTACGACCCGGACGCCTTCGACCCGGGCCGCGCCACCACCCTCCTCCGCCACCTCTGCTGACCGGCGCAGGACCGCCTCGTCGACGCTCCGGCCCGACGCCGGCCGAAGGCGCCGCTGGCCGGCACCCCGTCCTGTGGGGTGCCGGCCAGCGGCATTTGTTGTCCCTGTGTCAGCTGTTCCAGTGCTGGGCGACGAGGTCGGCGGCCTGCTGCTCCCACTGGGCGTACGCGTCCGGGTACGCCGACACCTGCACCGTCTGCGCGGCGTCGGTCAGCGGCATGTCCTGCCACCCGTCCACCTGCTTCAGGCCCTTCAGGAACGCCGTCGTCGAGTACTGCGGGTCGGTGATCTGCTCCGGGGTGCCCCAACCCGACGACGGCCGCTGCTGGAACAGGCCCAGCGAGTCGTGGTCGTTACGGTCACCCAGGTGCCCCAGGTTCTCCAGCTTCGACTCCTGGAGACTCGTGGCGATCGAGATGACGGCGGCCCGCTCGGGCAGGCCGGCCTTCTTCGTCGCGGCGATGATCGCCTTCGCGTTCGCCACCTGCTCGCCGTCAAGGTCGATGCGGGACTGCGCGCCCTGCACCCCGTGCGGGATCAGCTTGCCGCTGTCGGGCTTGTCGGCCTGCACGGCCACGGCAACCGGCTTCGCCTCGACCGGCGAGGCGGTCGTGGCAGTCGTGGCGTGCAGGGGACCGGCGGCCAGCCCACCGGCGAACGCGAGACCGGCAACACCGAGAACGCTCTTACGCAGCATCGTGTTCATCATCAAAGCTCCATTCGGGGGTCGACACCCACGCCGGGCCGTATGGGGGACGGCCCTGTGCAGGGTGTGAGCACCGTCAGGCGCTCGAAAGCTTGAGGGGAAGAGGGGGAGGAGTCTCTGCCCGGTGCGACCGCGGGGGCGGGGGATGCCCCGGTCGGGCCAAGGGGTGCCTCGTCGCGGGCGCCGGGACCATGCACAACGACCGGCGGCCCGTCACCATTCCGGGCCCGGCCCACCCGCCTCACGGACACGGAAGCGGGACGCCGTCCTCGGTCGTGCGCCAGGTGTAACGACCCCGGCCCGGCCACGATTCCGCCCCCACGATGCCGCCGATCACACCCGGCAGCAGCCGCGAACCGGACACACGGTGGCGAATGGCCGCACCCCGGGGCCGGGGTGATCCACTCCGTGTCACCGACATCGGCGCATCCGTGTCACTCGGATAGCCCCATGTCGCCGCCATGGAGTCGATCACGGCACCGGCATCCACCCCGCCCCGGCCACGATGCTGCCCCGGCGGTGTCCCCGGTCGCCCGCCAACACCGCCCAGACCGGACATTCGATGCGAACGGGTACACCCGGACGGGTTGATCCACTCCATGTCGCCGACATGGCGGTGTCCGAGCCCTGGGATGCCCGCCATGTCGCCGACATGGAGTCGATCACCATCTGGACCGCCCACAGCGAACGCGAACACCGTGGCAAACAAGACCCGCCGGCCCACCGAACGAGCGTGGCCCACCGAACGAGCGTGGCCCACCGAACGAGCGTGGCCCACCGAACGAGCGTGGCCCACCGAACGAGCGTGGCGTACGGAACAGACGGCGCGAACGGCTACCGGATCGCAACGAGGCCGGATCGGCAACGACCGGAACGAACCGATGGACAGCAACCGGGACGGGGGCCGGGTGGGGCCCGCCGTGACCGGCGCAGGGATCAAGCCTGACCGCCCGGAGCCGGTCACGGCGGGTCCCACCCCCACCGCAACCAGCTCGGACCAGGCACGGCGGGCCCACCCCAACCGCAACCACGACGCACCAGCACGGCGGACGCCACTCCCACCGCAACCACCGAGCGCCAGTCACGGCCGGCCCCGTCCGAGCGAGCCGAGCGCCAGTCACGGCCGGCCCCGTCCGAGCGAGCCGAGCGCGAGCACGGCCCGCCCCAACCCTCATCGCAACGAACGAACGCAAGGCACGCTGTGCAGCTACTTTGCCTGGTCGTTGATGGATAATTCGCGGGAGACACCGGGGCCGCCGGCTGTCGGAGGAGCAGACGATGACGACGCAGCCCACCCGGTCGCTCGGGCGTCCAACCCTCGATGCGGTCGCCGCCCGCGCCGGGGTCGGCCGCGGCACGGTCTCCCGCGTGGTCAACGGCTCAACCCAGGTGAGCCCGGGGGCTCGGGCCGCCGTGCAGCGGGCCATCGCGGAGCTGGGGTACGTGCCGAACCGGGCGGCACGCGCGCTGGTCACCCGGCGGACCGACTCGGTGGCGCTGGTCGTGTCCGAGTCCGGGGGCGGGGCCTTCACGGAGCCGTTCTTCGCCGCGATCGTCCGGGGAATCAATGCGGCGCTGCTGGCGACGCCGATGCAGCTGTGGCTGGCCATGGCGCGGTCCCCGGTGGAACGGGAGCGGGTCGAGCACCACCTGACCAACCAGCATGTCGACGGCGTGTTGCTGCTGTCGCTGTACGACGCCGATCCGCTGCCCACCCTGCTC
Source organism: Micromonospora sp. NPDC048830 (assembly GCF_043198215.1). Taxonomy (NCBI): domain Bacteria; kingdom Bacillati; phylum Actinomycetota; class Actinomycetes; order Micromonosporales; family Micromonosporaceae; genus Micromonospora; species Micromonospora sp. NPDC048830. The sequence goes on along the minus strand of NZ_JBICUP010000007.1, from coordinate 59,080 downwards.
GAGGAGCGCGGGCTGCCGACCGTGCTCGGCGGCCGGCCGGCCCGGACGCTCCAGCCGGGCGCACAGCCGGCGTACTTCGTCGACGTGGACAACGCCGGCGGTGCGCGCAACGCCACGCGGTACCTGTTCGACCGCGGCCGGCGGCGGATCGCCACGATCGCCGGGGCCCAGAACATGGGCGCCGGCCTGGCGCGGTTGACCGGCTACCGGGAGGCCGTCGAGGCCGTGGGGGTCGGGCTCGACCCGAACCTGATCGCGTACGGCGACTTCGGCGAGGAGAGCGGGGCGGCCGGCATGCGCCACCTGCTGGAGGTCCGCCCCGACCTCGACGCGGTCTTCGTCGCCTCCGATCTGATGGCGTTCGGCGCGCTGCGTACGCTGCGCGAGGTCGGCCGGCGGGTGCCGGAGGACGTGGCGGTGATCGGCTTCGAGGACGCCCCGGTGGCCCGGTACGCCGACCCGCCGCTGACCACCGTCGCCCAGCCGATCGAGGAGATGGGCCGGCGGATGGCCCAGTTGCTCGTGGCCCGCATCCGCGGCGACGAGCTGCCCGCCCCGTACGTCCTGCTCGACACCCACCTGGTGCGCCGCGCCTCCGCCTGACGCCCGCCCCCGCCCCGCCCACCGCCCCCGGATCCCGCGATCTTGCACTTCGTGCCCCGGCACAGGGGGCAAAGGTCGCAAATTAGGGGCCGAAAGTGCAAGATCGGCGAGGCCGTGGGCGGCGGGGAACCCGGGGTGGGAGCGGGCCGGGCGGGCCGGGATGGGGTGGGGTGGGGTGGGAACGGGCCGGGGTGGGGGGTAACGGGGGATCAGGGGGTGGGGGAAGACCAGCGGCGCAGTTCGCGTCTGGCCAGCGAGGCGCGGTGCACCTCGTCGGGGCCGTCGGCCAGGCGCAGCGTGCGGGCCTGCGCCCAGAGGGCGGCGAGGGGGGTGTCCTGGCTGACGCCCGCCGCGCCGTACCCCTGGACGGCCTTGTCGATCACCCACTCCGCCATGGCCGGGGTGGCGATCTTGATGGCCTGGATCTCGGTGTGCGCGCCCCTGTTGCCGACGGTGTCCATCAGCCAGGCGGTCTTGAGCACCAGCAGCCGGGCCTGCTCGATGCGGACCCGCGACTCGGCGATCCACTCCCGGACGACGCCCTGCTCGGCGAGCGGCCGGCCGAACGCCACCCGGTCCAGCGCCCGCCGGCACAGCAGCTCCAGGGCCCGCTCGGCCATGCCGACCAGCCGCATGCAGTGGTGGATGCGCCCCGGGCCGAGGCGGGCCTGGGCGATGGCGAACCCGGCGCCCTCCGCGCCGACCAGGTTCTCCGCCGGCACCCGTACGTCGGTGAAGTCGATCTCGGCGTGCCCGCCGTGCGGGGCGTCGGTGTAGCCGAAGACGGTCATGCCGCGGCGTACGGTCACGCCCGGGGTGTTCCGGGGGACCAGGATCATGCTCTGCTGGCGGTGCCGGTCGGCGCCGGGATCGGTCTTGCCCATGACGATGAAGATCTCGCAGCGCGGGTCCATCGCCCCGGACGACCACCACTTGCGGCCGTTGATCACGTACGAGTCCCCGTCGCGGGCGATGCGGGTGGCGATGTTGGTGGCGTCGGAGGAGGCCACCTCCGGCTCGGCCATGCAGAACGCCGAGCGGATCTCGCCGTCGAGCAGGGGCTTCAGCCAGCGCTCCCGCTGCGCCGGCGAGCCGAACTCGGCCAGCAGCTCCATGTTGCCGGTGTCCGGGCGGCGCAGTTGACCGCCTCGGGGGCCAGGTGCGGGCTGCGGCCGGTCAGCTCGGCCAGCGGGGCGTACTGGAGGTTGGTCAGCCCGGCGCCGTAGCGGGGGTCGGGGAGGAAGAGGTTCCACAGGCCGCGCCTGCGCGCCTCGGCCTTCAGCTCCGCCAGCACCGGCGGACGGGCCCACGGGTCGCCGGCCGCGGCCACCTGCTCGGCGTGCGCCACCAGCGGTGCGACCAGGTCGCCGATCCGGTCGAACCCCCCGCCGAGCGTCTGCCCGAGCGTGTGCCGGTAGTGGATGCCCTCGCAGATCACCGCGAGCTTGAAGCAGCCCAGGGCGACGTGCCAGTGCAGCGGGCCGACGTCGACGTCGGCGCGCCCGGCGTACCGGGCGATCAGCTCGGAGCCGGTGGGGAAGCCGGCGCGCGAACCCAGCCCGTCGGCGACCGGGTTGCCGGCGGCGGCGTCGCTGTCGCCGAGCACGTCCCAGTACGTCAGCAGCAGCCCCAGGTCGGCCAGCGGGTCGCCGAGCGTGGCCATCTCCCAGTCGAGCACGGCCCGTACCGACACCGGGTCGACGGTGGCGAGGAGGTTGTCCAGCCGGTAGTCGCCGTGCACGATCCGCCCGGCGTTCGCCCCCTCGGGCACGGAGGCGGCGAGCGCGTCGCGCAGCTCGTCGACGCCCGGCACCGGGCGGCTGCGGGACTGGTCGAGCTGCGCGGCCCAGCGGCGTACCTGCCGGCCGAGGAAGCCGTCGGGGCGGCCGAAGTCGGCCAGCCCGACCGCCGCGGGGTCGACCGCGTGCAGGGCGGCGAGGGTGTCCATCATCGCCAGGGCCAGCTCGCGCCGCTGCCCGACGGTCAGCTGATCGGTCTGCGACCGGCTGTGGAACACCTCGCCGGTCACCCGTTCCATCAGGTAGAACGGCGCGCCGATCACGTCCGGGTCGGGGCAGTACAGCAGCGCCCCCGGCACCGGCACGGCGGTGGCGGCGAGCGCCGAGACGACCCGGTGCTCCCGGGCCATGTCGTGCGCGGTGGCCAACACGTGCCCGAGCGGCGGCCGGCGCAGCACCACCTCGCGGTTTTCCCGTCGGGACATGCCGCGGCAACAGGGGCGAAATGGTCAACCGGCAGGCTGGGGTCCAGCCTGCCGGCCGCCCCGCGCCGGCCCCACCGAACGGAGGGACGACCATGTTGCTGAGAGTTCGGGTGACCCTGCCGGACCGCCCCGGCACCCTCGGCCAGGTGGCCCGCACGCTCGGCGTCGCGGGCGCCGACATCGTCCAGGTGGTCGTCCTGGAGCGGCTCGGTGGGCGGGCGGTCGACGACTTCACGGTGGTCTGGCCGGGCGCCGCCCGGGTGGAGCGGCTGCTGGCCGGCCTGGCCGCCATCCCCGGCGTACGGGTCGACGGGGTCTGGCGGGCGATCGGCGCCCCGACCGCCACGGGCCAGGACGCCGAGCTGCTGGCCCAGGTCGCCGGCAACCCGGCCGACGGGTTGGCCACCCTCGTCGACGCGGTCCCCGGGCTGCTCGGCGCGGACTGGGCGGTGGCGGCGGCGGTCCCGGCGGACTGGGCGTCGCGGACCGGGGGCACCGGCGACGCCACCGTGGGGCACGCGAGCTGGCGGGCGCCCGTACCGGCCCGGCTGCCCGAGATCACCCCGCTGCGGGCCCGCGCGCTGACCGGCGCCGACGGCCGCCACTACGCGGTCGCGCCGTTCGGCCGGGCGGGGCTGGTACTGGTGGTGGCCCGGGAGCACCACGAACCGCTGACCGCCGCCGCGTTCCACGCCACGGAGGTGGACCGGCTCGCCCTGCTCGTCCGGGCCAGCGCCGTGATCCTCGGGGGCCGGCTGGACCTGGTCGGCGCGCCGCCGGTGGTGGCCGGCGGGTGAGGTGAGTGGGCCCCGGTGCGGGGCCCGTGGGTCGGCCGGGTCCAGGTGCGAAAGACCCGGCCGACCGGGTGGTGTGGGCCCGGCCGGTGCGGCCGGGCCCAGGTGCGTCGCACGGGCACCCCGTCCGTCGGCGCGCCGGGTGTGTCGGGCGTCATGCCGGACGGTCCGGACCGTCACGCCCGGGCAACGCCTCCGCAACAGGCGGCGGGCATCGTCGATGGTGGGAGAAGGGAGTCCAACCATGACGCTGTGGCGGATCCGGGCGACCGTGGACGACCGGCCGGGCTACCTGTCGGTGCTCACGGCGAGCCTCGCGTTGCGCGGGGTCAACATCCTCAGCGTGCAGGTGCACACCACCGAGGCCGGCGCGGTCGACGACTTCCTGGTCGACGCGCCGGACACCCTGGATGAGTCGGACCTGATCGCCGCCGTGGAGCGGGGCCGGGGGCGGGACTGCTGGGTGGCGCGCAGCGAGGCGCGCGGCCTGGCCGACCAGCCCACCCGGGTGCTCGGCCTGGCCACCCGGCTGGTGCACGGCCCGGAGGAGACGGGGGACGCGCTGCGGGCGCTGCTCGGCGCCGACGACGTCGCCTGGCGGCCGACCGGGGTCACCGGCGGGATCGACGGCACGACCATGCTGCTGCCCGACCCGGCCGGGGGGTCGTACCGGCTGCGCCGGGCCGCGCCGAGCTACACCCCCGCCGAGTACGCCCGCGCCCAGGCGCTCGTCGAGCTGGCGGCGGCCGTGTCCCGCCGGGCCGCGGACCACGTCACCCTGGCCCTGCCGGACGGCGCCGAGCTGCTCGTGCGGCCCGCGACCGCCGACGACCTGGCGGGCGTACGGGAGCTGCACGAGGGCTGCTCGGCGCGGAGCCGGCAGCGGCGTTACTTCGCCGGGGCGGCGCTGCCGTCGCCGGCGCGGCTGCGCCGGCTGCTGGCGCCGGCCGAGGGGCTGACCCTGCTCGCGACGACGACCGGCGGCCCGGGCGGGCCGGCCGGTCGGGTCGTGGCGATGGCGAACCTGGTCGCCGAGGGGGACGAGGCCGAGGTGGCCCTGCTGGTGCGGGACGACTGGCAGCGGCGCGGGATCGGCACCGCGCTGCTCCGGCGCCTGGTCGGGCAGGCCGAGCGGGCCGGTGTCGCGGCCGTGCTCCTGCACGTCCAGGCGGAGAACGGCCCGATGATGCGTACGCTGCGCCGGCTGGGCTGTGCCGCGACGGTGGAGCGGGACGGCTCCCTGGTGACCGTGACGATGCCCGTCACCCCGGATGCCGCCTTCGCCGCCGTGCCGTCTGTCCCTGCCGCGGTGTCGCCCGCCCCTGCCGCCGTGTCGCCCGCCTCCGCCGCCGTGTCGCCCGTCCGGCGCCGCCCCTGCTGAACGGCCACCCGTGGCCCTTACACCGCCGGGTAGCTGTTGTAGTCGGGGAAGTTGCCGTAGAGGCGGCCGTCGCCGCCCACCGTGACGGCCTGCACCAGCAGGTCGCCGCCGACGAAGGCGCCCTTCCAGGAGGCGCCCCGGCCGCCGAACGGCTCCTCCCGGTCGCCCCGGGAGCGGGGCTTGTTGATGCCGACCTTGAACGCCTGGAGATCGACGGCCAGCTTGCCGGCCAACTCCTCGTCGTCGCAGGCCAGCGAGGCGACCAGCGCGCCGTTGGAGGCGTTCATCTGGGCCAGCAGCTCGTCGGTGGTGTCCACCACGACGATGGTGTCGACGGGCCCGAACGGCTCGGCGTGCATGAGCCGGGACCGGCCGGGCGGGGCGAGCAGCACCGACGGCGCCACGTACGCCGAGGTGTCCTGGCCGTCGAGGAACGGCGCGCCGTCGAGCTTGCCCCGGTGCAGCGGCACCGCGCCGCCGCGTACCGCCTCCTCGACCTTGCGGCGCAGCTCGTCGGCCTTGGCCGCGCTGATCAGCGGGCCGAAGTCCAGCTCGGGCAGGGGGTCGCCGGCGGACCAGGTCTCGTCCACCGCAAGTGGATGGCCGAAGCGGATCGAGCGAACCACCGGCAGGTACATGTCGAGGAACTCGTCGACCAGGTCCCGCTGCACCACGAACCGCGGGTACGCGGTGCAGCGCTGCTTGCCGTACTCGAAGCCCTTCTTCAGGTGCCCGGCGAGCAGGTCCCACTGCGAGAAGTTCCAGATGCCCCAGGCGTTGAGGCCCTCCTGCTCGATGAAGTGCCGCTTGTCGGTGTCGAGCAGCGCGGCGGCCACCTTCCCGCCGTTGGACCGGCCGCCGACGAACGCCACCGCGCCGATCTCGGGGGCCCGGACCAGGACCTCGGACAGCTCCTCGCCGCCGCCGGAGACCAGGGTGGCGGGCAGCCCGGCGCGGCGCATCAGCGCGTGCGCGACGGTGAGGCAGACGGCCCCGCCCTGCGAGGGGGTCTTCGCGATGACGGCGTTGCCGGCGAGCAGCTGCACCAGCTCGGCGTGCACCAGCACGCTCATCGGGTAGTTCCAGCTCGCGATGTTGCTGACCGGCCCGGGCAGCGGTTCCCGGCCGTCGGCGAGCATCCGGTCGATCTCCCCGACGTACCAGCGGACGCCGTCGAGGGCCCGGTCCACGTCGGCGCAGGCCAGCCGCCACGGCTTGCCGATCTCCCAGACCAGCAGCAGGGCGAGCAGGTCGCGGTGCGCGGTGAGGGCGTCCAGGGCGTCGGTGACGCGGGCCTTCCGCTCGGCCAGCGGGGTCTGCGCCCACTCGCGGTGGGCCGCGGCGGCGTACGCGACGGCCGCGCGGGCGGCCTCGGCGTCCAGCCTGGGCAGGTTGACCAGGACGGTGTTGTCGACGGGGGTGCGCACCGGGCTGGGCGAGCCGACCGGGCGCCAGTCGCCCTCGACGAGGTTGCGCAGGGTGGTCACGCCGCCGGACTCGGGCCCGAATGCCTCGGGCGTGGCGGCCACGGCGCGGGCGAGGGTGTCGGCCCAGGCGGTGCCGTCGGCGAGTCGTAGTGCCATCGCGGATCTCCTCAGGATCGGCCGGGGAGCGGCGGCGTCGATGGCACCGCTGGTGTGGCGTACTGTCCCGCGGCGGCGCGGCGGGCGGCAACAGTACGTTCGTATGCCAGGACGCGAGGCCGCCTCCGGGGCGCCGTCGCGCGCCCATCGGACCGTGCTCAGAGAGGGCTGACCAGCGGATACGCCGACAATTAGATGATTATTGTCGATTATGTGATCCATGTCGGGGTGGCCAGACGTGCGCGCGGGTGATCCGCCCGGCCCGGCCGACGGACTCCGTCGACGACCTCAGGGGCGGTCGGCCGCGGGCCCGTTCGGACCGGGCGTCGAGGCCGATGTCGGTCACGCACTGGCGCGACCCGTTGACCTCGCTGGTCGACCCGTTGACGACGAGAGCCGACCCGCTGAAACCCCGTGTCGGCGCGCAGCATCGTGACCAGCGGCTTGGCGCCGATCAGGGACTGCTTGTCGTACAGCACGACCGGGCCCTTGACCGGGTGGTCGCCAGGCGCGACGTAGACCGGCCCGGTGGCTGCCGGTGCCCAACGCGGCGTTGATGGCGGCCTGGGCGCCGACCGTCGGGTCGATCTCATGGCAGCCGGCCCGGGATTCGTCTGCCCCGTCACCGTCCCCGGGGCTGGCCAGCAGACCTCGGTGGGCCGGGCCGTCGCCCGGCCAGCCGCGCCGGCCCCGTCGGCAGGTTCCGTCGTCGACCCGGGTCGACAGGGTCCGTCGTGGCCCCGACACGCAACCGGCCGCCGGGCGAGGCCCGGCGGCCGGATCGGGGTGTCGCCGGGTCAGCTCGTGAAGGTGATCCTGTCCCGACGGCGGCGCAGCAGCACCAGGGCGGCACCGCCGCCGATCAGTGCCACGCCGGTCAGCGCCATGCTGGTCGCGGCCACGCCGGTCACCGGCAGGCCGCCCCCGCTGCCGCCGCTCCCGTCGCCGGCGCCCACGCTGGACGACGGCGCCGGCGTGCCGCCGGGCGTCCCCGCGAACGGGTCGGCGGACGGCGACCCCGGCCCGCCGGGCTGTCGGGACTCCGTCGCGGGCTCGCCGGAGGCCGAGCAGGGCTTGAGCCAGAAGACCTTGTGCTTGGCGTCCGAGGACCGGCCGTCGACGAGGTCCACGTCGAGCTTGAGGTGGTAGCCCTGCTTGTCGTGCGCCTTGACGCCCGCCAGGTCGAGGTCGGCGGCGGAGAGCCGGATGACCTCGTCGTGGTCGTTCTCGGCGCCGGCCGCCGGGTCGGTGCTGATGATCTTGTTCTGGACCGACCAGACGACCTTCCTCGGCGTGCTGGGCGGCTGGCTGGTGAGGGTGATGTCCGCCTTCTGGTTCGTGTCGAAGTTGAAGAACTCCAACTCGAACTCGCAGGTGACGTGCGGCTGGTTGTCGACCTTGTCCGTGAACGGCTGGCCGTCGATCTTGACTGTGCCGTTGTCGCCCCTGGGGTTGTGCCCGTTGCCCGGGGCGAGTTGGGCGAGCGGCGCGCTCGCCCACGCCGGGGCGGCGAAGGCGAGGCAGGCCGTGGCGGCGGTCGCGGTCAGAGCCGCGCGCACCACGCGCCGACGTTGTGGCATGAGGAGTCCTCCGGAGAAAGAGATCGAGGAGACGAGACATGATCGCACGCGCTGCGCCCCTGTTTGAACCCTGGGCGACGGCTTGAGCTGGGCCGCCGCCGTGGCGAATCCCACCGCTGCGGGAGGAGAAACCCGCCACTCGGCGGCATGTCGGCGTAACGTTTTCGCCACCGCTGACGCTGGCGCGCCGAAAGAGTGCCTGACGTGCAGCATCTCGACGAGCAGAAACAGGCCAGGGCGTGGGCGCGGCGCCACCTCGTCGCGGCGGGCGCAGGCCCGCGCCCCCTTGTCGTGCCCGTAGCTGTTCGGTGACCATATGTGCAACAGGACGTCACTGTCGCCGCTGCGGCACCGGGGTGCGGCCTGGACGTCCGCCGCCCGCGCCGGTCGGCGCGTGAGCCGTGTCCAGGAGGGACGACCATGCTCGACAGGAAGCGGGTGCCGCGGCGGGCCGTACTGACGGTGGGCCTGGCGGTGGCCGCCACTGCGGCGACCGCCGCGTTCCCGGCCGACCCGGCCATGGCGTGGGTGCTCCACCCGGCCCAGGCTGGGTGGCACTTCTACAACAGGTGCTTCGCCATGGTGCGGCTCGATGGCGTCCGCAACAACGCCTGCCCCGCCGGCGGCGGTCACGTCGAACAGGGCTGGACGTTCCAGCTGCCCTACACCACCAGCAGCGTCCGGCACGCCGGCGAGACGGCCGACCAGCAGAGCGCCTGGGTGCAGTGCAGCGACTGCTCGGGCCTGTACTACCTCGACTTCCCCGGGGTGTGCCCCGCTGGCGGCTTCGTCGGCCACGGCTTCTCGGGCACCTTCTTGCAGTACCTGATGCCACACGACATCGTCCCGCAGCCGCCCAACACCCAGTCGCCCTGGCGGTTCTGCCGCCTGTGCAGCGCCATGTACTACCAGGGCTACTACCCCAACGAGGGGCGCTGTGCCGCCCGGCCCGGGCTGGGGCACGATGCCGCCGGTCACGTTTTCCAGGTCCCGGTCTACTCCTACTGACCTGCCCGCCCGGACGGGGCCGGAACGCGGGAAACCCCGCGCCCCGCGGTGCGCTCAGCCGCGGATCTCGCCGTGCTCGACGCAGACCGCCGACCAGCCGGCCGGCACGACCTGCACCTTCATCCGCCGCCGGCAGTGCGCGCAGAACCGGGGCGGCTCCAGCTCGCGCGCCGCCCGGCAGGCCGCGTGCGCGCCGGCGCCGGCCGGCTCGCCGCAGCGGTCGCACCAGAGCTGCGCCGCCGCGGGCTCGACAAGCTCGGTCACGTCGTCCTCACACCGGGTCGCGGGAGTGCTCATGGGCTCGCGAAAGCTGCTCACAGGCTCGTGGAGAGCGCCTTCACCGGCATCTTCAGGTCTTCCAGCAGCGCCAGGTCGGCCGTCGCCGGCCGCCCGAGGGTGGTCAGGTAGTTGCCGACGATGACGGCGTTGATGCCGCCGAGCAGCCCGTCCCGGGTGCCCAGGTCGCCGAGGGTGATCTCCCGGCCGCCCGCGTACCGGAGGATGGTCCGCGGCATGGCCAGCCGGAACGCGGCGATGGCCCGCAGCGCGTCCCTGCCCTCGACCACGGGGCGGTCGCCGAGCGGGGTGCCGGGGCGGGGATTGAGGAAGTTCAGCGGGACCTCGTGCGGGTCCAGCTCGGCGAGCTGCGCGGCGAACTCGGCCCGCTGCTCCACCGTCTCGCCGAGGCCGAGGATGCCGCCGCAGCAGACCTCCATGCCGGACTCGCGGACCATCCGCAGCGTCTCCCACCGCTCCTCCCAGGAGTGGGTGGTGACGACGTTGGGGAAGTGGGAGCGGCAGGTCTCCAGGTTGTGGTTGTACCGGTGCACACCCATGTCGACCAGCTCGTCGACCTGTTCCTGGGTGAGCATGCCCAGCGAGGCCGCGACCTGGATGTCCACCTCCGCCCGGATGGCGGCGACGCCCTCGCGCATCTGCTTCATCAGCCGGGCGTCCGGGCCGCGCACGGCGGCCACGATGCAGAACTCGGTCGCCCCGGTCGCCGCCGTCTGCTTCGCCGCCTCGACCAGGGAGGGGATGTCCAGCCACACCGAGCGGACCGGCGAGGCGAACAGGCCGGACTGGGAGCAGAAGTGGCAGTCCTCGGGGCAGCCGCCGGTCTTCAGCGAGACGATGCCCTCGACCTCGACCTCGGGGCCGCACCAGCGCATCCGCACCTCGTGGGCGAGCTGGAGGGCGGCGGGAAGGTGCTCGTCGGGCAGGTTCAGCACGGCGAGGACACCGGCCTGATCGAGGCCGACGCCGTTCTCCAGCACCTGGGTACGGGCCTGGTCGAGGATCTCTGGCATGGCTCGTACCCTACAAGCCCGCCCGGCGGCGGGAACGGCTCGCCCCCGGGCGGCAGGCCGCTGACCAGCGGCGTTCCCGGCGGCGGTTGCGGCTACGGCCGGGGTGGATCCGCCGGAACCCCGACGGGGCAGGTGGTAGCTTCGCCCCGCGGGGGCGGGGCCGACGACGAGGGGGTGGCGGTGGCGGACTGGCTGGCGGCGCTGCGCCGCCGCGCCGAGTTGCGGGCCAGGGCGGGGCTGACGCGGCGTCTGCGTCCCCGGGCCGCCGGTGCCGCGATGGTCGACCTGGCCGGCAACGACTACCTCGGTCTGGCCACCCACCCCGAGGTCACGGCCGCGGCCGCGCGGGCGCTGTCGGCGTACGGGCTGGGGGCGACCGGCTCCCGGCTGGTGCGCGGGTCCACCGACGCCCACCACGAGCTGGAGCACGCCCTCGCCGACTGGCTCGGCACCGACGGCGCGCTGGTGTTCTCCTCCGGCTACCTGGCCAACCTCGGCGCGGTCCGGGCGCTGGTCCAGCCCCGTACGCTGCTCGTCTCCGACGCGCACAACCACGCGTCCCTGATCGACGGTTGCCGGATCTCCGGCGCGCAGACCGTGGTCACCCCGCACGCCGACGTGGCCGCGGTGGCGGACGCGCTGGCCGCCGCCCCCGGCCGCCCGGCCGTGGTGGTCACCGAGTCCGTCTTCTCCGTCGACGGCGACCTCGCCCCGCTGGCGGAGCTGCACGCCGTGGCCCGCCGGCACGGCGCGCTGCTGCTGGTCGACGACGCGCACGCGCTCGGCGTCACCGGCCCGACCGGGGCCGGCGGGGTGGCCGCCGCCGGGCTGGCCGGCGAGCCGGACGTGGTGGTCACCGCCACGCTCTCGAAGGCGCTGGGCGGCGCGGGCGGCGTGGTCGCCGGGCCGGCCGAGTTCGTTCGGCACCTCGTGGAGACCGGGCGTACCTTCATCTTCGACACCGCCCTGCCGCCGGCGGTGGCCGCCGGGGTGCGGGCGGCCGTCGACCTGGCCCGCGCGGGCGACGGCCTGCGCGCCGAGCTGGCCGACCGGGCCGCCCTGGCGGTGCGCCGGCTGCGTGCCGCCGGGCTGACCGTCTCCGCGCCGGACGCCGCCGTGGTGTCGGTGACGGCTCCCGGCCCCGAGGCGGCGACCGCCTGGGCCGCCGACTGCGCCGACCGGGGGGTGGCAGTTGGCTGCTTCCGCCCACCGTCGACGCCGGACAGCCGGTCCCGGCTGCGGTTGACCCTCAGCGCCGGGGTGCCCCGGGCGGACTTCGCGCGGGCGCTCGACGTGATCGTGGCGTGCGCGCCGTGAGCCACCTGCGCCGCGGCGGGGCGGGCGGCGTATCGTGCCGCCCCGTGAGTGGGCTGTGGCACGGCGGCGCGGGGCGCGGGCGGGCGGCGCGCGGACGGCGGGAGGTGGCGTGGTGAGTGCGGCGTGGACCGGGCCGGTGTTGGTCACCGGCACCGACACCGAGATCGGCAAGACGGTGGTGACGGCGGCGGTGACGGCCGCCGCGCAGGCCGCCGGGCTGCGGGTCGCCGTGGTCAAGCCCGGCCAGACCGGTACGGCCACCGGCGACCCCGGCGACGTCGACACCGTCACCCGGTTGGCCGCGCCGCTCACCGGCCGCACCCTGGCCAGTTATCCCGATCCGCTCGCCCCGCTGGCCGCGGCCCGGGTGGCGCAGCTGGAGCCGTTGGAGCTCTACACGGCCGTCGACGCGATCCGCGAGGAGATCGACAAGCACGACCTGGTGCTGATCGAGGGGGCGGGCGGGCTGCTCGTACCGATGGGGCTGCGCCCCTCGGGCGAGCCCTGGACGGTGGCCGACCTGGCGGTGGCGCTGGACGCGCGGGCCGTGGTCGTGGCCCGGGCCGGGCTCGGCACCCTCAACCACACCGCCCTGACCCTGGAGGCCCTGGAGCGCCGCGCGGTGCCGGCGGGCGTGGTGATCGGCGCGTGGCCGGCCGAGCCCGAGCTGGTGCACTGGGCCAACCTGACCGAGCTGGTGCCCGACCTGCTCGGCGCGCTGCCGGCGGGGGCCGGGTCGATGGACCCCGGGGTGTTCCGCCGCTCCGCGCCGGGCTGGCTCACGCCCACCCTGTACGGGGTGCTCGACGACTGGCGGGCCTGGGCCGAGGACGCCGGCTGACCACCCGACTTTCGTCGGTGCCCGGCCCCGGCCGGCGTCGGTAGCCTGGCCGCCGTGCGGTGGGTGCGACGGTACGGCGACGGGCGGGGCGGGCTGCTCCGTGACGGGCTGCTCTGGGCGGTGCTGGCCGCCCCGATCGGGTTCGCCCGGCTCACGCCCCCGTGCGACCGGTACGCCCTGCCGCTCGGCGCGGCTGCCGTTGGGTGCTGCCCGGCAGGAGCTGACCGGGCTGCCGCGCCGCCAGGCGGAGCCACCGACGCCCGGGGGTGGGCCCGGCTGCGAGTACTACACCGGTGGCAACTTCCCGTTCGCGCAACCGACCTGGCGGCTCTGCCTCACCGACGGGCGACTGGTCAGCAAGGAGCGGATCGACAGATGACGAACCGGTGGGACGGCGTGCCGGCAGGCGATGCCGACGGCCGCGACCCGGCGGCGCGTGGCGCCCGGCCGGTGCGCGTGGTGCTGGCCGACGACGAGGCGATGATCCGGGCCGGGGTCCGGGCCATCCTCGGCGCCGACCCGGGCATCGAGGTGGTCGGCGAGGCCGGGGACGGGGCCTCGGCCGTCGAGCTGGTCCGGGCGTACCGGCCGGACGTGGCGCTGCTGGACATCCGGATGCCCCGGCTGGACGGGCTGGCCGCGGCCGCCGAGATCCGTCGGCTGGTGCCGGGGACGGCGACGGTCATGCTCACCACGTTCGGCGAGGACGACCACGTGGCCCGGGCGCTGGGGCACGGGGCGAGCGGCTTCCTGCTCAAGGCGGGTGACCCCCGGGAGCTGATCGCCGGCGTACGGGCGGTGGCCGACGGCGGGGCGTACCTGTCGCCGCGGATCGCCCGGCGGGTGATCGAGCTGAACGGCGCCCGGCTGGCCCGGCGCCCCGCGGCGCGGGAGCGCACGGCGGGGCTGACCGAGCGGGAGCGGGAGGTGCTCGCCCTGGTCGGGGCGGGGCTGTCCAACGCGGAGATCGCCCGCCGCCTGCACCTCGTCGAGGGCACCGTGAAGAGCTACCTCACCAGCATCTTCACCCGGCTGGAGGTGCGCAACCGGGTGCAGGCCGCCGTCCTCGCCCACGAGGCCGGCCTCGTCGATGACACCCTCGGGTGAGAGGGGAACGCTTCGCTACCTCAGGTGTCGACAAGGACCCCCTCCTCGTTCCTCAGGCGCGACGACGCTCCTCAGGCGCGACGACGCTCCTCAGGCGCGACAACGAAGGCGTCCGGCATGCGGAAGGTGAGGTTGTCGGGGCACCAGGGCGGCCGGACCACCCGCACCCCGTCGAGCAGCGGGGCGGCCTCGGCGACCACCACCGCCGCCTCCAGCCGGGCCAGTTGGGCGCCGACGCAGCGGTGCGCCCCCGCCCCGAACGCCAGGTGCCGGCGCGAGCCGCGTTGCCCGGGCGCGAACGCGGCGGGCTGCGGCACCACCGCGGGGTCCCGGCCGGCGCGGGCCAGCCAGAGCACGACGCTGGTGCCCGCCGGCACCGCCGTACCGCCCAGCGTGGTGTCGACGGCGGCGACCCGCCGCCAGGTGACGATCGGCGGCTCCAGCCGTAGTCCCTCCTCCACCACGTCGGCGACGGAGACGCTGCCGTCGCGCAGCCCGGCCCGCACCTCCGGCTCGCCGGCGAGCCGGTGCAGCAGCAGGGTGAGGAACTGCGAGGTGGTCTCCTGGCCGGCGACCAGCAGGAAGAACAGCGCGCCGACCACCACGTCGGGGGAGTGCCCGGCCGCCCGCAGCCGGGCGGCGAGGCCCCCGCCGGTGGCGGCGAACGCGCGCAGCACCCGGTGGAACCGCCCCACCTCGGCGGCCAGGGCCCGCTGGCGGTGCTCGTCCAGCGGCGCCCAGAACAGCTCCAGCGCCGCGCGGGCGAACTCCTTCACCGCGCCGACCGGCGCGTCTGGCAGTTCGACGAGCCGGGCCAGCACCAGCAGCGGCAGGTCGGCGGCGAGGCCGGCGTACAGGTCGACCGGTACGCCGGCGTCGAGCGCCGCGCGCAGCCGGGCGACCCGCTCGCGGACGAGGCCGGTCAGCCACGGCCGCTGGGCGGCGACCCGGTCGGGGTGCAGCGCGTCGGCGACGATGCCCCGGATCTCCGGGTGACTGGCGCCGGAGTTGTTGGCCAGGGTCGGCGGCAGGCGGAACCGGTGCCCGGCGAGTACCCGCAGGGCGGCCACCGGGATCGGGGTGACCGCGTCGAGGGCGTTGTCCGGCCGGAACGTGGCCGGGTCGGCGAGCACCTGTCGGACCAGCGCGTGCCGGGTCACCACCAGGTGCCCGACGCCGACGTGGTCGACGACGGTCGCCACGTCCGGCCACGGCCCGTCGGTGGCGTCCCCCCACCCCCGGAACAGCACGCCGACACGCTAACGGGCGGCCCCCGGCCGGGCCGGGTTCAGCTCCCACACCGTGGTGCGCTTCACGCGTACGCTCTCCAGCGCCTCCGGCACCGGCACGTCGTACCTGGCCAGCTCGCGGAACCGCTCGCGGGGCAGGAACGCCCGGCCCGGGTCGCCGACCAGGACCCGGGCGCCCGCGCGGGCGGCCCGGAGCAGGAAACGCAGCATGCGGCGGGCCATCGCCTCGCTGTAGAACACGTCCCCGGCGAGCACCACCTCGGCGTCGCCCGCGTCGCCGTCGAGGATGTCGCCGAGTTCGGCGTCGACGCGTACGTCGTTGGCGGCGGCGTTCAGCGCGACGGCGGCCACGGCGCGCTCGTCGACCTCGACGGCGCGGACCGCCGTGGCCCCGGCGCGGGCGGCGGCGACGGCGACCAGGCCGGAGCCGGAGGCGAGGTCGAGCACCCGGCGGCCGGCGGCGACGTCCGGGTGGTCGAGCACGTAGCGGGCGAGGCCCTGGCCGCCCGCCCACGCGAAGGCCCAGAACGGCGGCGGCTGGGAGCTGTGGAACTCGCCCTCGGTCAGCTCCCACAGGCCGATCGGCTCGTCGGCCTGGTGCAGCCGGACCTCGGGGACGAAGGGCACCGGGGCGAGCCGCGCGTGTAGCCGGACGAAGGCCGTGGAGAGATCGGACACCCGGTGATTCTCCCCGCCGGGCCGGCCGCGGCCACGTGGGCCCCGCCGGGTCGGCCGCGGCCACGTGGGCCCCGCCGGGCCGGCCGCGGCCACGTGGGCCCCGGAGCGAGCCGGATCGGCTTTACAAAACCTGCCTACTTGTAAAACCATGTGGCCCATGTCACAGTAGGGGCCGTACCGAGAGATCAGAGTTCGCCCATGTCTGCCGGTGCCGACGCGACCGTCTCCGCCGCCTGGCGTGACCCGCGCCGGGCGCTCTGGCCGCTCGCCCTGCTCGTGCCGACGCTGCCGTTCCACGGCCGGGGCAGCCTGCGTCGGCGTGGCGGTTGGAGGCGCGCCGGCTGCGGCTGCGGGGCGGCAGCCCCTGGACGTACCGCAACGACGTGCTCAACGCCTGGGCGATGACGGTGGCCCTGTTCGCCGTCCTGGTCGTCGCGTTCGGGCCGGCGGTGCTGCCCTTCCTGCTGCTGCAGGCGGTGGTGGGGTTCTCCTGCTGCAGGCGGTCAACTACGTGGAGCACTACGGCCTGGCCCGGCGGCGCACGCCGGCCGGCCGGTACGAGAGGGTCGACCGGCACAGCTGGAACAGCGACCGGAACGTGACGAACCTCTTCCTGTTCCAGCTCCAGCGGCACAGCGACCACCACGCCGACCCGCTGCGGCGGTACCAGGCGCTGCGCAGCTTCGACGTCTCCCCGCAGCTGCCCGCCGGGTACGCCACGATGGTCGTCGCGGCGCTGCTGCCCCCGCTGTGGCGCCAGATCATGGACCACCGGGTGCTGGCGCACTACGGCGGCGACCTGGAACGGGCCAACGTCCACCCCACCGGCCCGGGCCCGGCTGCGCCGGCGGTTCAGTCCAGCTGGGCCGGCTCCAGCCCCAGCTCGCGGGCGGTGACGAGACGGACCCACTCGACGAACTGCCGGCGGGAGATCACCCGCTCGTGCACCGCGAGCTGCACGGCCAGCCCGTCCATCACCGCGCTGATCCGCCAGGCGGCGCCGGCCGGGTCGGCGCACTCGAAGGTGCCCTCGCGCACCCCCTGCGCGATCACCGCGGCGAGGTCCTCCCGCCAGCGCAGGTCCAGCCGGCGGGAGAGCCGTTCCAGCTCCGGCGTGCGCAACGACTCGGACCAGCCGTCGATCCACATCGACCAGGAGGTGGGGCGGCCCGAGGGGGTGTAGAGCCTGAGCATCCGCCGGAGTTTGGCCAGGGGCGGCGCGGACGAGCGCACCACCATGTCGAGGCGCGCCAGGTCCTGCTCCACGGCGTACGCGAAAGCCTGCGCGAGCAGCCTGTCCTTCGTGGCGAAGTGGTAGAAGACCAGGGCCTGGCTCACCCCGGCGGCCTCGGCCACGTCCGCAGTGCGGGTGTTGGCCAGGCCCCGTTGGGAGATCACGTCACAGGCCGTGCGCAGCAGGGCATCCAGGCGGATCTCGGCGGCACGTCTCGTCACGCGGCTACCGTAACCTATCCGTTCGTTCACAAACAGTTACCGCTCCGGGTCAGGCGGGCGCGCCAGAGTCGGAAGTCCGACACTTTTCGGACTTGTATGGGACGTCCATTCCGGTATCCACCCAGGCTCCTAGGAAGTTCTGCGGGTCGTGCCGCCGCCGCGCCTCGATTCACCCGGGGCGAGGTGGAGGCGGCGCTGCGCGACCGTCCCGGATGTACCAGCGGTCGTGCCGCTGGCCGTGGCCGGCCGGGACGCGCCCGCCCGGCTGGGATGCCGGGGCGCCCGCCCGGCTGGGATGCCGGGGCGCCCGCCCGGCTGGGATGCCGGGGCGCGCCCGCCCGGCGTGCCGGCTCCGGGCGCAGTCAGGCTTGATCCCTGCGCGGGTGCCCCTCGCGATCGACTCCATGACGGCGACCTGGGGGCTGCATCCGCGCTTCAGTCTCCGAGATCTTGGCGCGAAATGGCCCCTGGAGGGGCCGATTTTGACCAAGGTCTCTGGCTGACCCCGCCACGTCGGCGACCTGGAGTGGATCATCCGAACCCGGGCGGGGCGCCGGGCGCGGAGGGTGGCCCGGCGACCCGCCGGAGGCCCCGATTTGGCAACCGTTCCCGGCCTCGGCTAAAGTTCTCATCCGTCACCGGGAAACGCCGGGGGCACGCGGACGTAGCGCAGCTGGTAGCGCATCACCTTGCCAAGGTGAGGGTCGCGGGTTCGAATCCCGTCGTCCGCTCGGAGATGCCGCCACGCATGTCGGGGGCAACCTCGGTGGAGTGGCCGAGAGGCGAGGCAACGGCCTGCAAAGCCGTGTACACGGGTTCAAATCCCGTCTCCACCTCGGCAGTTGACGAGGGCGATTGGCGCAGTGGGAGCGCGCTTCCTTGACACGGAAGAGGTCACTGGTTCAAACCCAGTATCGCCCACCACACAGAGACGGCCCGGCACCTGACAAGGTGCCGGGCCATCTCGCGTTCTCCGGGTGGGGTCCGGACCCCGCCAGGTGGGCGACATTGCGGGGTCGGTGGGTCCGGACCCCGCCAGGTGGGCGACATTGCGGGGTCGCGGTTCCGGCGGGGCCGGTCACAGCGGCGGGGTGACGTCCCGGCGTTCCTCGACCCGCCGGTACTCCACCGGCTCGCTGGTGGTGACCACCTCGCGGCGGCGTCCCCAGACCAGGGTGGTCATGATGAGGCCGAGCACGCCGGCCGCCATCAGGATCCAGCCGACGACGTCGAGGTTGACGCCGCCGATGCTGGCGTCGAGCGCGAAGGTGAGGATCGCGCCGACCGCGATCAGGAAGATACTCGTACCGATACCCACGACAGCCTCCTTCGGGGGTGCGCTGTGCTGTCGGGTGCCTCTGTACCCCAGGTGGCGGTCGGGGTAACCGGCGGCCTCGACGGGAGGCCGGCGGGCTGGCGGTTTCCGCACCTGGCGCGCCGGGCCTCGGGTATCGTGCCCATCACCATCTTAAGGGACATAGGAGATCAAAGTGAAGGAAAGCCGCGTTAGTCAGGAAACGCCGCAGAAGGCTCGGCGGGGCGGCGAGTACCGCGCACCACGCATCCAGCGTCTGGGGACCCTCGCCGAACTGACTCGTGGTGGCACGCTGCCCATCGGCGACGGGGTCGGTGGCAGCGGCGCCTCCGTCTGAGCGCGGCGCGTCGCCTCATGCTGCGCCTCCGTCACGCCTCCCGCTGGTTCGGACGGCACCCGGTGTTCACCGGGCTCGATCTCGACGTGCCGACGGGAACGCGACTGCTCGTGACGGGAGGCAACGGCTCCGGCAAGACGACCCTGCTGCGTTGCCTGTCGGGCGCCCTGTCCCTGACCAGCGGGCAGGCCACCGTCGGCGGGCACCCGGCCGGGTCGCTGGCCGCCCGCCGGTTGCTGGCCGCCTGCCTCAGCCCGGAGCAGGGCCTGTACAACAGGCTCTCGGGGCGCGACAACCTGCTGCTCGCCGCCCGGCGGCGGTGGGCGCCGCGGGGGCGGCCGGCTTGCCCGGTTGGGGCTCGGGCCCGGCGACCGGCGCTGTCAGCTCGGCGGGTTGCGCGAGCGCGACCGGGGCGGCCCGTCCGGACCGGACCGGATCGCGGGCGGAGGCGGGTGCCGTCGCCAGGGCGGACAGCACCAGGCTGAGGGCGACCGCGGGGGCGGCTGCCAGTCGGAGGCGGTGCGACAGGGTCGTGCGTGCTCCTTGCTGAGCACCTGCCGTGGGCGAGCGCGACGGCCCGGTGCTCGACGTCTACCCGAACGTGGAACGGCGCGCGGCGATGGCCCGACCAGTGGTTACGTCGCTGTCGTGCTGATCGGAGGCTCGCGGCCGGAAGCGCCGGTGGACCGTTATCCGAATACGACAAAAGCTCGGATAACATCTATTTCCTGCCATATTTCTATATCACGCCCGGATGGGCTCATGTCCATCTCCGGGGCGAAACCAGAAGCACCGACAAGCGCGAATATGTGCAGGTGGTGGCGTGCGGGAATGGATCGGCGGGTGATGGGGCCCGCGATCTTGGCATCGGGTAGACTCTCCCCGTCGCCGACGAACGCCGGCGACACGCGGACGTAGCGCAGCTGGTAGCGCATCACCTTGCCAAGGTGAGGGTCGCGGGTTCGAATCCCGTCGTCCGCTCGCGATCCGCCCCCGCTCGGGGGTCGACCGTCGCCGGGAGTCGCGGCCGTGCCGCCTCCGGCATCCCGCGGGCGATTGGCGCAGTGGGAGCGCGCTTCCTTGACACGGAAGAGGTCACTGGTTCAAACCCAGTATCGCCCACCATCGACGTCCCGATCGCCGGCTCGGCGGCCGTCGCGCCGGGCGGTGTCGGTGACGCCCCGTAGACTCCGCGGGTGACCTCCGGCACCGACACCCTTGCCTCCGGCACCGACACCCTTGCCTCCGGCACCGACACCCTTGCCTCCGGCACCGACACCCTTGCCTCCGGCACCGACACGATCGTCCAGACCCCGCTCGCCGTGCTGCGGCGGGTCTTCGGCTACGACGACTTCCGGGGCGAGCAGCGGGAGATCATCGACCACGTGGTCGGCGGCGGCGACGCCCTGGTCCTGATGCCGACCGGCGGCGGCAAGTCGCTGTGTTACCAGATCCCGGCGCTGGTGCGCGACGGCGTCGCCGTGGTCGTGTCGCCGCTGATCGCCCTGATGCAGGACCAGGTCGACGCCCTGACCGCCGTCGGGGTGCGGGCCGGCTTCCTCAACTCCACGCTCGACCCGGACGCCCGGCGGCGGGTCGAGGCGGCGTTCCTCGGCGGCGAGCTGGACCTGCTCTACCTGGCCCCCGAGGCGCTGGGCAGCCGGGCCACCGTCGGGCTGCTCGACCGGGGCCGGATCGCCCTGTTCGCCATCGACGAGGCGCACTGCGTGGCGCAGTGGGGCCACGACTTCCGCCCGGACTACCTGGCGCTGTCGATGCTGCACGAGCGCTGGCCGGCCGTGCCGCGGATCGCGCTGACCGCCACCGCGACCGCCGAGACCGCCCGGGAGATCGCGTCCCGGCTCGGCCTCACCGGGGCCCGGCACTTCGTCGCCAGCTTCGACCGGCCCAACATCCAGTACCGCATCGTGTCGAAGCGGGAGCCGCGCCGGCAGCTGCTCGACCTGATCCGCACCGAGCACCCGGGCGACGCCGGCATCGTCTACTGCCTGTCCCGGGCGTCCGTGGACCGCACGGCCGATTTCCTCGTCGCCAACGGCGTCCCCGCGCTGCCCTACCACGCCGGGCTGGACGCGGCCACCCGCGCCGCCCACCAGCAGCGGTTCCTGCGGGAGGACGGCCTCGTCATGGTCGCCACCATCGCGTTCGGGATGGGCATCGACAAGCCGGACGTGCGGTTCGTCGCCCACCTCGACCTGCCCCGCTCGGTCGAGGGCTACTACCAGGAGACCGGGCGCGCCGGCCGGGACGGCCTGCCGTCGACGGCGTGGCTGGCGTACGGGCTGCAGGACGTGGTGCAGCAGCGCAAGATGATCGACTCGAGTGAGGGGGACGCGGCGCACCGGCGGGTGCTCGCCGCCCACCTCGACGCCATGCTGGCCCTCTGCGAGACCGTGGAGTGCCGCCGGGTGCGCCTGCTGAGCTACTTCGGGCAGGCCAGCGAGCCCTGCGGCAACTGCGACACCTGCCTGGAGCCGCCGGAGTCGTGGGACGGCACGATCGCCGCGCAGAAGCTGCTGTCGACCGTGCTGCGGCTGCACCGGGAGCGCAACCAGAAGTTCGGCGCGGGGCAGTGCGTCGACATCCTGCTCGGCCGCCGTACGGAAAAGGTCGCCCAGCACCGCCACGACTCGCTGAGCGTGTTCGGGGTGGGCACCGAGCTGAGCGAGGCCGAGTGGCGGGGCGTGGTCCGGCAGTTGCTGGCCCAGGGCCTGCTCGCGGTCGAGGGCGACTACGGCACCCTGGTGCTGACCGAGACCAGCGGCGAGGTGCTGGGCCGCCGCCGGTCGGTGCCCATGCGCCGGGAGACGGCCCGGCCGGCGAGGGCGAAGGCGGCGAAGGCGGCGCGCCCGTCCGCCGGCGGCGCCGTGGAGCTGCCTCCGTCGGCCGAGCCGGTGTTCGAGCGGCTGCGCGCCTGGCGGGCCGCCACCGCCCGGGAGCAGGGGGTGCCCGCGTACGTGGTGTTCCACGACGCGACGCTGCGCCAGATCGCCGCCGACCCGCCGTCGTCGTTGGACGAGCTGTCCCGGATCAGCGGGGTGGGCGAGGCCAAGCTGGCCCGGTACGGCGAGCAGATCCTCGCGGCCCTGGCGGAGTGAGCTTCTGCCGTCGGCAGATCCGCTGCCCGTGAACACGGTCGTCCCCGGGGCGGCCGGGGCGGCACAGTGGGGCGCGTGAGACTCCTGGTGCTGGGCGGTACGGGCTTCGTGGGCGGGGCCACGGTCGGCGAGGCGGTGCGCCGCGGCTGGTCGGTGACGGTGTTCAACCGGGGGCTGCACGGCGGCCTGCCCGAGGGCGTACGGCGGCTGCGGGGCGACCGGACGGCGCCCGGCGGCCTCGCGGCGCTGGCCGGCGGCGAGTGGGACCTGGTGGTCGACACCTGGGACGGTGCGCCGCGCGCGGTGCGGGACGCGGCGCGGGCCCTGGCCGGCTCGGCCGGGTGGTACGGGTACGTCTCCAGCGGCTCGGTCTACGCCCCGCCGGTGCCCCTCGGGGTGAGCGAGGACGACCCCACCGTGGCGGCCGTCCCGGACGCCGACGACGGCGGGTACCCGGAGAACAAGGCCGGGGGAGAGCGGGCCGCGGCGGAGGCGTTCGGCGACCGGGCGCTGCTGGCCCGGGCCGGGTTGATCCTCGGGCCGGGGGAGGACATCGGGCGGCTGCCCTGGTGGCTGGCGCGGATCGCCCGGGGCGGCGACGTGCTGGCCCCCGGCCCGGCGGACCTGCCGGTGCAGTACGTCGACGCGCGGGACCTGGCGGCGTGGCTGCTGGACCGGGGCGCGGCGGGCACGGGCGGGACGTACAACGTGGTGTCCCGCAGCGGGCACGCGACGATGGGCGGGCTGCTCGACGCCTGCGTCGCGGCGACGGGGTCGGCCGCCCGGCTGCGCTGGACGGCGCCGCAGGCGCTCCTCGCCGCCGGGGTGACGCCGTGGAACGACCTGCCGGTCTGGATCCCCGTCGGGCACGAGTACCGCTGGCTGCAGGAGAAGGACGTGGAGCGGGCGTACGCGGCGGGGCTGGCCTGCCGGCCGGTGGCCGAGACGGTCGCGGACACCTGGCGCTGGCTGCGCGCGGTGGGCACGGTCCCGGCCCGCGCGGGCCGCCCGGCCCGGGCGGCGGTGGGCCTGGCCCCGGACCGGGAGGCGACGCTGCTGGCGGCGCTCGCCGGGTAGCGGGCGGCCGGTGGCGGCGGCGGGCGGTTCGCCGGCCGCGGGAGCCCGGCGGCGGGCGGCTCAGGGGCGGGCGACGGGCAGGTCGAGCACCTCGTCGACGCGGCGGCGCGGCGTCGGGAGGCCCGGCTGGCCGTACCCGATCCGCAGCACCATCTGCGGGGTGCCGAACCGGCCCAGGGACAGCCGCAGCGCCTCCCGCGCCCCCGGCACCTCGATCGGCTGGGAGAGCATCGAGGCGGCCAGCCCGGCGTCGGTGGCGGTGAGCAGCACCCGTTGCAGGGCCTGCCCGGCGACGACCTGGTCGGTCGTGGTGTTGCCGGCGGTGCCGAGGACCGCCACGAGGGGCTCCGGCTCGAAGTCCCGCCCGGGCGCGCGGTCGCGACCGCCGAAGGCGCGGGCCGGCAGCAGGTCCTGCGGCTCGCCCCGGGGGCCGCTCGCGGCGGCGGGCACCCCGTCGGGGGCGGGCGCGGCGCGTACCCACGCGGCCAGCTCGGCCCGGTAGCCGGCGTCGCGTTCGAGGACGCGGTGGGCGCTGCGGGCGATCTCGGCGAACGCGTTGACGGCGCTGACCCCGATCACCAGCTCCAGCCAGCCCTGCTCGGCGCGGGCCGCCTCGCCGATCCGCCACCGGGCCTCGGCGGGCACCGGGTCGGGCCAGAACGGCGCCCGGTTGCTGAACCGGCGCGGCACGGCCGCGTACAGGGTCTGCTCGGCCGGGGTGGGGCGGCGCGGCAGGTCCGGGGTCAGCCGGGCCAGCACGTCGGTCTCGGCCGGGTACGGGCGCAGCCGGACCTTCGCCGGGGTGCCCGCCACGGCGAGGGCGAGGCGCAGGTTGAACAGGGCGGCGCCGCAGGCGATGCGGGCGCCCCAGCCGCTCGGGTCGGTGGCCGGGAGCAGGCGTTCCCGGTCCAGCGACACCTCGATGCCGCCGTCGCGCAGCCGGAACCGCCACGGCTGGCTGTTGTGCAGCGACGGCGCCCGGACGGCGGCCGCGGCGGCGGCGGTCAACTGCCCGACGGTGAAGTGGGTTCCCATGGTGCTGCTCCCTTCGGTCCACCTCCACCGTGCGCGCCCGGGACCGCCGACGGGCAGGGCCGGACGGCCCCGCGAGCCGGGACCTGCCGCCCGTGGTGGGCGCCCCGGGTCGGGACCTTCGGCCCGTGCGGGAGCCGGTTGCGGAGGGTACAAACGAGGGATGATCCGGGTGTTCCTGCTCGACGACCACGAGGTCGTCCGTCGTGGCCTTGCCGACCTGCTCACCAGCGGCGGCGACATCGAGGTGGTGGGGGAGTCGGGCTCCGCCCAGGAGGCGACCCGCCGCATCCCCGCGCTGCGGCCCGACGTGGCGATCCTCGACGCCCGGCTGCCCGACGGCAACGGCATCGACGTGTGCCGGGACGTGCGGGCCACGGACTCGTCGATCCGGGGCCTGATCCTCACCTCGTACGAGGACGACGAGGCGCTGTTCGCGGCGATTATGGCCGGCGCGGCCGGGTACGTGCTCAAGCAGATCCGGGGCACGGACCTGGTCGACGCGGTGCGTCGGGTGGCCGCCGGGCAGTCCCTGCTCGACCCGGCGATCACCACCCGGGTGCTGGAGCGCATCCGCAGCGGCGTGGAGCAGCCCCGCGAGCTGAAGTCGCTCACCGAGCAGGAGCGGCGCATCCTGGAGTACGTCGCCGAGGGGCTGACCAACCGGGAGATCGCCGGGAGGATGTTCCTCGCGGAGAAGACGGTGAAGAACTACGTCTCCAGCGTGCTGGCGAAGTTGGGACTGGAGCGGCGCACCCAGGCGGCCGTGCTGGCCACCCGCCTGCTCGGCAAGCACCACTGAAGCCGTTACCTATCAGTGCGCTCTGGTGAGCATGTGATTGGTAGTCCTGCCTTGCGGTGGGACGGTCCCGGTCTGACCCGTTGTGGCGGTGCCGGGTTGACGTTTCACGGCCACCTGCCCCGCGAGCGGGGTCTTACGGTCGGCTCCACGTCCGCTTGGCGACTCCCGGCCACTCCGGGCGTCGACAGCCTCACCCGCGAGCGCGGCGAGGTTGCGTGCGGCGTTCAGATCCCGGTCCAGAACCAGGCCGCAGATGGCGCAGGTGTAGGTACGCTCGGCCAGGGCCAGCTTCGTTCTCACCGTGCCACAGCCCGAGCAGGTCTTCGAGGACGGAAACCAGCGGTCGGCCACGATCAGCCGACCCCCGTTCCATCCGGCCTTGTAGGCGAGTTGTCGGCGCAGTTCGGCGAACCCGGCGTCGGCGATGTGCCGGGCCAGACGCCGGTTGGCCAGCATCCCGGACACATTCAGGTCCTCGACCACGATCGTGCCGTGCTCACGGGCCAGCCGGGTGGTGAGCTCCGGCCTCGGCCGCCCGGCGGACACGGCCCGCCGCCGCCCCACGACGACAGTGCAGCGACTCCCGGACGTCGGTCACATCGCCCACGAGGTCACCATCGACCACAGCCGGGTCAACCACCAGCACGCGACACGGCGAGGAACTTCCCCGCGGTGACCGGCGACCACGCAAACCGACCCCGGTCACACCGGACACCAGCAGATCCGGCCCCGTCACCCACCCATTTACGCGGACGACATGACGGCTCAGATCGGCGCGCTGACCCCACCAGACACCGACACAGACGACAAACTACCCAACCCTGACAGCCGAAGCCAGCGAACCACCGACCATGTTGGACCACCCGACCCGACAAGCCGGCCGCATACCGACGCCGAACGGCGACACACGAAACGCCCTCCGATGCAGCCCATTCCCTCACGCCAACGGACAACCACAGCATGCCCAAGACCGCTAAAGCTGCCTCGCTTGCCACCTGGTGGCATCCCCCCACCGCACCGCGTGGCCCGGCCGTGCGTCCGGGTGGGCGGGCCGCCGGGCCGGCTGTCAGTCGCGCAGCGGGACCGTCCAGTGCAGTTGCGTGCCGCGCGGCGACGCGGCGCGCACCTCGAACTCGCCGCCGTGCCGCTCGGCGCGTTCGCGCAGGTTCACCAGGCCGCCCCGGGCGGCGTCGGGAGCGCAGCCCCGGCCGTCGTCGGTCACGGTGACCGCGACCCAGCCGGCCTCCACCCGTACGGCCACCGACACCCGGCTGGCCTCGGCGTGGCGTACGGCGTTGGACAGGGACTCCCGTAGCACGGCCGTGACGTCCGGGCGGATCGAATCCGGGACGGCGCTGTCGATCGGCCCCGTCAGCTCCAGCGTCGGCCGGAAGCCCAGCGACGCGGCGGCCACGTCCACCGCCTCGCGAATCTCGGTGCGCAGGGCCGCGCTCATCGGGGTGCGCAGCTCGAAGATGGTCCGGCGGATGTCGCGGATCGTGGCGTCGAGGTCG
This sequence comes from Micromonospora sp. NPDC048830, assembly GCF_043198215.1. NCBI lineage: Bacteria > Bacillati > Actinomycetota > Actinomycetes > Micromonosporales > Micromonosporaceae > Micromonospora > Micromonospora sp. NPDC048830. The sequence continues at coordinate 32,753 of NZ_JBICUP010000007.1, read as the reverse complement.
TCGACGGCGGCGTTGATCCGCTTGGCGACCTCGGGTCGGGTGGCCATCGGCGCCGCGCTCTGCAACTGCAGGCCGGTGGCGAAGAGCCGCTGGATCACCACGTCGTGCAGGTCCCGGGCGATGCGCTCGCGGTCCTCCAGGACCACCAGCAGCTCCCTTTCCTCCTGCCCCCGCACCCGCTCCAGGGCCAGCGCGGCCTGCCCGGCGAAACTGCCCAGCAGGGCGGCGTCGGAGTCGGTGACGTCCCCCCGGTCCGGCCGGTACCCGACCACGAGGACGCCGTGCAGGACGTCGGCGGCGGCCAGCGGGGAGACCACGGCCGGCCCGCCGCCCACCGGCGCCGGCCACGGCGCCGCCTCGGCCAGGTTCCCCACCAGCTCGTGGCGCCGCTCGGTGACCGCCCCCGCGAAGCGGGTCTCGTCCGCCGGCAGGACCGCGCCGACCAGCTCCCCGGCGCCGCCGGACCTCGCCCCGGCGCCGTCGACCACCTCGACCGTGAACTGCCCGGCGCCCTCGTCGTAGAGCAGCACCATCGCCAGCTCCGCCTCGGCGACCTCCCGGGCCCGCCGGGCCACCAGGCTCAGCGCGTCGGTGCGGCGCACCTCGCCGAGCAGCACGGTGGTGATCTCGGCGGTCGCGGCCAGCCAGCGTTCCCGGCGGTGGGCCAGCTCGTACAGCCGGGCGTTCTCGATCGCCACGCCGGCCGCGGCGGCCAGCGCGACGACGATCTCCTCGTCGTCGTCGGTGAACTCCGTGGCGCCCTGCTTCTCGGCCAGGTAGAGGTTGCCGAAGACCTGGTCGCGGATGCGCACCGGCACGCCCAGGAAGCTGTGCATCGGCGGGTGGTGCGGCGGGAAGCCGTACGACATCGGGTGCCGGGTGATGTCCGGCATGCGCAGCGGGCGGGGGTCGTCGATGAGCAGCCCGAGCACGCCCCGGCCGTGCGGCAGGTCGCCGATCCTGGCGTGCAGCTCGTCGTCGATGCCGTGGACGATGAAGTCGTGCAGCAGCCGGTCGGGGCCGATCACCCCGAGCGCGCCGTACCGGGCGTTGACCAGCTCGCAGGCCGACCGGACGATCCGCTGCAGGGTGCTGCGCAGGTCCAGGTCGGTGCCGATGCCGACCACCGCGTCGAGCAGGGCGCGCAGCCGCTCCCGGCTGGCGACGACGTCACCGACCCGGTCCAGCATCTCCTGCAGCAGCTCGTCCAGGCGGACCCGGGACAGCGGGCTCAGCCCGAGCGAGGGGGCTACGGGCTCGGGGATCGGCGCGCTGTTGGCCACCGGCCGATGCTACCGCCGGTCACCCGCCGGGCGGCACCGCCGACCGCCCGGAGCCGGCCCGTCACGAGCCGGCGCCCCGCACCGCGGAGGTGTCGACGACCTGCTCGGTGGGCAGCCGCGGGGTGTGCGGCGGGCCGGCCGACTCCGGGTTCGCGACCCCGATCCGCAGCGCCAGGTACGGATGCCCCAGGCCGGCCAGGAGCTGCCGGACCGTCTGCCGGATACCCTCCACCTCCACCACGCCGCTCAGCGGCACCATCGACACGCCCAGCCGGGTGGCGGTCAGCCACGCCGCCGAGAGCGCCTCGCCGGCCCGCAGCCAGCTGTCCGGCTCGTCCTCGTCGCCGAAGAGCAGCCCGTACACGGCCGCGCGGTCGTGGCCGGGGCCGACCGGCAGGGCGCCGGCGCGCCCGAAGTCCCGGGCCGGGACGGTGGTCTGCGGGGCGTGGGCGGGCAGCACCTCCGGCGGCAGGCCGGTGCCGGTGCCGGCGCGGCTGGTCCAGTACGCCAGCTCCTCCTGCACCTGCGCGTCCGCCGCCTCCACCGCCGCGGCCTGCCCGGCGGCCGAGGCCAACGCCAGCACCTGGTCGGGGCTGAGGATCTGCAGCCGGGCGCCCTCCGCGGCGGCCGCCCCGGTGATCTCGTCGACCGCGGTGGCCGGCACCGGCTCGTCGCTGACCGGCCGCCGGTCGGTGCGCCGGACCCGCATGCACTGCACCAGACGCATCGCGTCCGGGTCGCCGCCGGAGTGCTTCCCGCCGGTGAGGCGGGCCAGCAGCTCCGGCTCGGCCGGGTCGGGCAGCCGCTCGACCACGGGCGTCCAGCCCTCGGCCGCCAGCGCCGTGCGGGCGTGGTGCAGGGCCGCGCCGCAGCTCAGCGTCAGCAGCCGGCCCTCCGGGTCGGTTACGGCCAGCTTCGGGTCCCGCATTAGCCGCAGCTCCAGGGCGTCGGGCAGGACCCGCCAGCGCCACGGCTGCGTGTTGTGCACCGACGGGGCGCTGGCGGCCGTGGCGGCGGCCTCCGCGAGCGCGGTGGTCAGCGGGCGGTCCGTAGCCGGCGTCTCGTGGCTCATCGTCACGACCTTTCGTCGTCTCTGCCCATCGTGCCCCACCCCGGGGGTCGCGAGGGCGGGGTTGCCGCTCCATCCTGTGCCGCCGGGCTGTCGGTCGCACGGTGCGCAGGTCCCGACGTGCCCGGGCCCTTCGGCCCGTGGCCGTTTCCCGATCGGCCCCGGCCGTTTCCGTCGGCCGTGCCCGGGGCCTGCGGCGATGACGTTCCGTGTCCGGGGTCTGCGGCAAGGACTTCCCGCGGTCGTGGTCGTGGCCGGGCCGGTTTCGCCGGTCGCCCCGCCGGCCCTCGCCGACGGTGGAAGGATCCGCGCGTGGGGACGCAGCCGGAGTGCCTGCCGGAGCGGCCGGTGCGGCGGCGCTGGGCGCGCGGACGGGAGTGGGGGCCGCTGACCGCGCTGACCGTGCTGGTGCTGGCCGGGGCGGGGCTGTGGCTCGCCGGGCGGCGAACCGCGGCGGACGCCGTCTGGGCGGTGGGCACCCTGGCCGCGCTGGTCCCGGCCGCCTGGTCGGTGCTGCGCCGGCTGTGGCGCCGCCAGTTCGGGGTGGACGTGATCGCCGTCCTGGCGCTGGCCGGGGCGCTGGCCGTCGGCGAGTACCTGGCCGGCGCCGTGGTCGCGGTGATGGCGAGCACCGGCCGGTCGCTGGAGGCGTACGCCCAGCGGCGCGCGACCCGCGACCTGCGCGCCCTGCTGGAACGGGCCCCGCGCTCGGCGCGGCGGCGCCGCGCGGACGGCGGCATCGAGACGGTGCCGCTGGACCGGGTCGCGGCGGGTGAGCGGCTGCTGGTCGGCCCCGGCGACGTGGTGCCGGTCGACGGCACCCTCGAAGCGGCGGCAACCCTGGACGAGTCGGCGGTCACTGGCGAGTCCCGGCTCGTCCAGCGCGCGGCCGGGGAGCCGGTGGCCAGCGGCGTGGTCAACGCCGGGGCCGGCTTCGGGCTGCGCGCGGCGCGGAACGCGGCGGAGAGCACGTACGCGGGCATCGTCCGGCTCGCCGAGGAGGCGACCGCGCGCAAGGCGCCGATGGTCCGGCTGGCCGACCGGTACGCCGCCGCGTTCGTCCCGTTCACCCTGGCGCTGGCCGGCCTCGCCTGGGCGCTGTCCGGCCAGTTCGTGCGGGCGGTGGCGGTGCTGGTGGTGGCCACCCCCTGCCCGCTGCTGCTGGCCACCCCGATCGCGGTCGTCTCCGGGCTGTCCCGGGTGGCCCGGCGCGGGGTGCTGGTCCGCGACGGCGGCTCCCTGGAACTGCTCGGCCGGGCCCGCACCCTGCTGGTCGACAAGACCGGCACGCTCACCGCCGGCCGGCCGCGCGCCGCCGAGACCGTCGTCGCCCCCGGTGGGGACCGGGACGAGGTGCTGCGGCTGGCCGCGTCGGTGGAGCAGTTGTCCCCGCACGTGCTGGCCGCCGCCCTCGTCGGGCAGGCCCGGGAGCGGGGCCTGGCGCTGGGCGAGCCGACCGACGTGACCGAGGAGCCGGGGCGCGGCGTCACCGGCCGGGTCGGCGGGCGGCTGGTCCGGGTCGGCCAGTTCGCCGGGGAACTGCCGGAGTGGGCGGAGCGGGCACGGGACCGCGCCGAGCTGGCCGGCCGGTCGGTGGTGTGGGTCGCCGACGAGCGGGGCCCGCTCGGGGCGATCCTGCTGGAGGACCCGGTACGCCCCGACGCCCGCCGCACCGTCCGGCGGCTGCGCGAGGCCGGGCTGACCCGGCTGGTGATGGTCACCGGCGACCGGCCGGCCACCGCGGAGCAGGTCGCCCGGGCCGTCGGCGTGGACGACCTGCTGGCCCGGTGCGCGCCGGCGGAGAAGGTGGCGCGGGTCCGCGACGAGTCCCGCCGGGCGGTCACCGTGATGGTCGGCGACGGGGTGAACGACGCCCCGGCGCTGGCCGAGGCGCACGTCGGGGTGGCGATGGGCGCCACGGGGGCGACCGCGTCCGCCGACGTCGCCGACGCGGTGCTCACCGTCGACCGCCTCGACCGGCTCGCCGACGCCGTGGAGATCGCCCGGTACGCCCGCCGGATCGCCGCCCAGAGCGCCGTGGCCGGGATGGGGCTGGCCGTGGTGGCGATGGGCTTCGCCGCGGTCGGGAAGCTGCCCCCGGTGGCCGGCGCCTTCCTGCAGGAGGGCATCGACGTGGTGGTGATCGTCAACGCGCTGCGGGCGTTGCGGGGCGGGCTGCGCCGCCGGCAGGTCCCGCCGGCCACCCGCGAGCTGCTGGAGCGGTACGCGGGCGAACACGGCGGTGTCCGGGACGTGCTGGCCGGCCTGCGGGACACCGCCGACCTGATCGCCACCCGCCGCGACTCGCCGGACTGCCTGCCCGCCCTGCACGAGACCCACCGGCGGCTCGCCGAGCGGGTGCTGCCGCACGAGGCGGCCGAGGAACGGCACCTCTACCCGGCGCTGGCCGGGCCGCTGGGCAGCGCCGACGCCACCTCGACGATGAGCCGGGGGCATGTGGAGATCCGCCGGCTGGTCGACCGGATCGGCGCGCACCTCGCCCAGGCCGGCTCCGGGCCGCTGCGCCCGGACCAGGTCCCCGACCTGCTCGCCGCCCTGTACGGCCTGGACGCCGTGCTGCGCCTGCACCTGGCCCAGGAAGAGGAGGACTACTACTCGCTGCGCGAGTGAGGGAGCTCGCGGACCACCGCCACCGGGCAGCGGGCGTGCTGGATGAGCTGCTGGCCGACCGAGCCGAGCAGCATGCCGCGCAGCCCGCCCCGGCCCCGGCTGCCGACCACCACCAGCTGGGCGTCGCGGCTCGCGTCCATCAGGACGGCCGCCGGGCGGCCCGGCACCGCCTCGGCGGCGACCTCCACGTGCGGGAACGCCTCCCGCCACCGGCCCAGCGGCCCGTCGAGGGCCGCCCGTTCGGCCGCCGTCGCCGCGTCCGAGTCGGCGCCGCCCTCGGCCGCCGGCTCCCAGGCCCGCAGCACCCGCAGGGGCACCCCGTACCCCGCGGCCCGATCCACGGCGAAGCCGAGGGCCAGCAGGGAGGCGTCCGAGCCGTCGACGCCGACCACGACCGGCCCGGACCGGGCCGTGGCGGTGCCGTCGTCGCGGACCACCACCACGGGGCAGTGGGCGTGCGCGGCCACCGTCACCGCGGTCGAGCCGACGAGCAGGCCGGCGAAGCCGCCGTGGCCCCGGCTGCCGAGCACCAGCAGGGCGGCCTCGACCGAGCGTTCCTGGAGCACCAGCGCCGGCGGGCCGTCGTACACCTCACCCCGCACGGTCACGCCGGGGCGGCGGGCGGCGGCGTCGGCGGCGGCGCGCCGGACCAGCTCCTCGACCTGCCGCCGGGCGTTCTCGTCCGGCCAGATCCCCGGGGCCACCCCCGGCCCGACCCACCCGGCGACCGTCAGCCACTCGAACACGTACGCCAGGCGGATCGGCCGGCCGCCGCGCTCCGCCTCGTCGAGGGCCCAGTCCAGGGCGACCGCGGCGTCGGGGCTGGCGTCGTAGCCGACGAGGATCTCGTCGCTGTTCATCGACTCCTCAGCTCGGGCTCGGTCTCGCGGATCCAGCGCCACTCCGCGACCCGGGGGTCGTCCTCGCCGAAGCGGCGGGTGTGATCCCGGCAGGCCGCCCGGGCGTCGACCATCTCCTGCCGCAGGTGGGCGGCGCGGGGGGACAGCCCGGGCACCCGGTCGATCACGTCGATGACCAGGTGGAAGCGGTCCAGGTCGTTGAGCATCACCATGTCGAACGGCGTGGTGGTGGTGCCCTCCTCCCGGTACCCGCGCACGTGCAGGTTCGGGTGGTTCGTGCGGCGGTAGCTCAGCCGGTGGATCAGCCAGGGATAGCCGTGGTACGCGAAGATGACCGGCCGGTCGCGGGTGAAGATGGTGTCGAACTCGCGGTCCGGCAGGCCGTGGGGGTGCTCCGACGGCGGCTGCAACCGCATCAGGTCGACCACGTTGACCACCCGCACCTTCAGCTCCGGCAGGTGCCGGCGCAGCAGGTCGGCGGCGGCGAGGGTCTCCAGCGTCGGCACGTCCCCGGCGCAGGCGAGCACGACGTCGGGCTCGCTGCCGTCGTCGGTGCTGGCCCAGTCCCAGATGCCCAGGCCGCGGCGGCAGTGCTGGATCGCCTCGTCCATGGGCAGCCAGTTCGGCGCGGGCTGCTTGCCGGCCACCACCACGTTGATGTAGTGCCGGCTGCGCAGGCAGTGGTCCATGGTGGCGAGCAGGGTGTTGCCGTCCGGTGGCAGGTAGACCCGGACCACCTCGGCCTTCTTGTTCACCACGTGGTCGATGAAGCCCGGGTCCTGGTGGGAGAAGCCGTTGTGGTCCTGCCGCCAGACGTGGCTGGACAGCAGGTAGTTCAGCGAGGCCAGCGGCTGCCGCCAGGGGATGCCCCGGGTAACCTTCAGCCACTTCGCGTGCTGGTTGACCATCGAGTCGACGATGTGGATGAACGCCTCGTAGCTGGTGAAGATGCCATGCCGGCCGGTCAGCAGGTAGCCCTCCAGCCAGCCCTGGCACAGGTGCTCGGAGAGCACCTCCATCACCCGGCCGTCGGGCGAGAGGTGGTCGTCGCCGGGCACGGTGCCGGCGACGAACGCCCGGTCGGTGACCTCGAAGGCGGCGCCGAGGCGGTTGGAGGCGACCTCGTCGGGGCCGAAGAGGCGGAACGTCTGCGGGTTCGCGGCGATCACGTCCCGTACCCAGGGGCCGAGCACGCCGGTGGCGCCCGCCGCGGGTTCGCCCGGCTGTGGGACGTCGACGGCGTACCCGTGGAAGTCGGGCAGGTCCAGGTCGCGCAGCACCCGGCCGCCGTTGGCCACCGGGTTCGCGCTCATCCGCAGGTCGCCCTTCGGAGGCAGCGCGGCCAACTCGGCGACCGGCGCGCCGGTGGCGTCGAACAGCTCCTCCGGGCGGTAGCCACGCAGCCAGCGCTCCAGCTCGGCCAGGTGCTCCGGGTTGTCGCGTACGCCGTCGACCGGCACCTGGTGGGCGCGCCACGTACCCTCCACCGGCCTGCCGTCGATCTCGCGCGGGCCGGTCCAGCCCTTCGGCGTACGCAGGATGATCATCGGCCAGCGGGGGCGCTCGACGGCGCCGCCGGAGCGGGCCCGGCGCTGGATGTCGGCGATCTCGTCGAGCACCGTGTCGAGGGTGGCGGCCAGCGACTGGTGCACGGTCGCCGGGTCGTCGCCCTCGACGAGGTACGGCCGGTGGCCGTAGCCGCGCATGAGGCCGAGCAGGTCGTCGGTGGGGATCCGGGACAGCACCGTCGGGCCGGCGATCTTGTAGCCGTTGAGGTGCAGGATCGGCAGCACCGCCCCGTCGCGGGCCGGGTTGAGGAAGACGTTGGACAGCCAGCTCCCCGCCAGCGGCCCGGTCTCCGCCTCGCCGTCGCCGATCACGCAGGCGACGAGCAGGTCCGGGTTGTCGAACGCGGCGCCGTACGCGTGGCTCAGCGCGTACCCCAGTTCGCCGCCCTCGTGGATCGAGCCCGGCACCTCCGGCGCGACGTGGCTGGGGATGCCGCCGGGGAAGGAGAACTGGCGGAACAGCCGGCCCATGCCCGTCTCGTCCCGGCTCACCGAGTGGTACAGCTCGCTGTACGTGCCCTCCAGCCAGGTGTTCGCCACCACGGCCGGGCCGCCGTGCCCGGGACCGGTGACGAAGATGGTCGACTGCCCGCGGCGGGCGATGACCCGGTTGAGGTGCGCGTAGAGCAGGTTCAGCCCGGGGCCGGTGCCCCAGTGGCCGAGCAGCCGGGGCTTGACGTGCTCGGGCCGCAGCGGCTCCCGCAGCAGCGGGTTGTCCAGCAGGTAGATCTGCCCGACGGTCAGGTAGTTGGCCGCCCGCCAGTACGCGTCCAGCCGGCGCAGCTCGTCCTCGGTCAGGGGACCGTGCAGGTCTACAGCGGTGTCCATGCTGTCTGAGCCTCTCGCAGGTCGGGGAAGGTCGCATCCGGTGGCGCGTTGCTGCCGGGCACGTCCAGTCTCGCCGCCGCGCCGCGGGGCGGGCAGGGCCATTGGTCCCGGGCGCGTCGGGGCGTCACGACCCGTCCACGGCGGCGGTGGTGGCCAGTCCACGGACGACGATGACCGGGGCGGGGGAGTGGTAGAGCAGCGACTGGCTGACGTCGCCGAGCATCCCGCGCAAGGGGTCCTCGCCCCGGGACGCGACGATCGCGAGCTGCGCCGCGCGGGACTGGTCCACCAGGACCCGGTCCGGCTCACCGGCGACCGTGCGGCACTCGGCGCGCACCGCCGGGTGCCGGCGCCCGCAGCGGCCCACCGCCTCTTCCAGCTCGGCGCGCGCCTCGGCGTCGGCGTCGCGGCTGGCGGCCCCGGCGGGGGCCGGCTCGGTGACCCGGACGGCGAGCAGCGGGGCGGACCGGCGGGCGGCGCAGTCGAACGCGAACTCCAGGGCGACGCGGGAGCTGGCCGAGCCGTCGACGCCGACCAGCACCGGGCCCTTCGGCGGCGACTCGGGGCGGACCACCAGCACCGGGCAGCCGGCCTGGGCGGCGAGCTGCACGGCGGGCGCGTCGGCCGGGACGCAGTCGGTGCAGCGCATCCCGCCCGCGCCGATCGCGACGAGGAACGCGGTCTCGGAGCGGCGGACCAGCGCCGCCACCGCCGCGCCCTCGACGAGCTCGCTGCCCACCGGCACCGCCGGCTCGACCTCGCCGGCGACCGCGGCGGCCCGCTGCAGCAGGTGCTCCGCCTCCACGTGCGGGGCGGCGCCGGGGGACGGCTGCGGCGCCGCCGCCCAGTTGAAGGCGTGCAGCAGGCGTAGCGGCCGGCCGTGGTCGGCGGCCTCGCGGGCGGCCAGCCGGACGACCTGCAGGGCCTGCTCCGACGGGCCGACCGCGGCCACCACCGGCGCGTCGGCGGGTGCCGTCATGCGGCCTCACCTCCCGGCGCCGTGCACGGCCCGACCATGCTTCATCGCCGAGCGTAGTCGGATCGGTGCGGCGGCGGGGCGGGATGGCGCCACGCCGGCCGTCGACTTCGGTCGACCCGGCGGCGTCGCGGCGGGCCGCCGTGGCGGCTGTGCCCGGCCCGCCGCTGCCCGGCGGAGGCGACCGCCAAACCTGTTTCCGGTGCGCGCAACCTCACCCTTCGTCGAGTCGCCGGCCGGTCGCCCGTGCTGCACACTGACGCCGTGGACGGTGTGCGGCACGGTCGATCGGGCGGCGGCGGGCCGCGCTCGGCGGTGGTGGTGAACCCGGTGAAGGTGGCCGACCTCGCCGAGCTGCGGGAGACCGTGGACGCCGCCCTCGCCGCCGCCGGCTGGCCCGAGCCGCTGTGGTTCGAGACCACCCCGGAGGACCCGGGGCGGGGCCAGACCCGCGCGGCGGTCGAGGCCGGCGTCGAGGTCGTCTTCGCCTGCGGCGGCGACGGCACCGTGATGGCCTGCGTCGGCGGGCTCGTGGGCACCGACGTGGCGCTCGCCGTGCTGCCGCAGGGCACCGGCAACCTGTTGGCCGCCAACCTCGGCCTCTCCCACGACCTGGCCGCCGGGCTTGAGGTGGCCGTGGAGCGGGGCCGCCGGCAGCTCGACGTCGGCGCCGTCGAGGACCACTACTTCACCGTCATGGCCGGCATGGGCTTCGACGCGCAGATGCTCGCCGACACCTCCGAGGCCACCAAGGCGCGGATCGGCTGGCCCGCGTACGTGATGGGGGCCGCGCGGCACCTGCGGGACCGGCCGATGCGGGTGAGCATCCGCCTCGACGACCGGCCGCCGTTGCGCCGCCGGGCCCGCTCGGTGCTGGTCGCCAACGTCGGCCGGCTCCAGGGCGGGGTCACCCTGCTCACCGACGCCGAGCCGGACGACGGGTGGCTCGACGTCGCCGTGCTCACCCCGCGTACGCTGCGGCACTGGCTGGCCATGGCGTGGGCGCTGGTGCGCCGCCGCGGCAGCGTGCCCCGGATGGAGGTCTTCCGCTGCCGGCGGGTGCGGGTCACCAGCAACCGGCCCCAGCCGCGGGAGCTCGACGGCGACCTGATCGAGCCGGGCCGGCAGCTCCGGGCCGAGATCCGCCCCCGCGCGCTCTGGCTGTGCGTGCCGCAGCCGGAGGAGGCACGCGACCTCACCGTCGACGCGGACGCCGCCGGGGAGCGGGGCGAGGTACTCGTCGAGGAGGCCCGCCGTGAGTAGCACCAGGATGGTCCCCGAGACGCGGCTGATGTCCGACGAGGAGCTGTCCGCGGACGACGCCTGGCGCACCCTGCGCCGGAAGGGCGGCTGGTGCCTGCTGCGGGACGCCTTCATCCGGTTCCGCTACGGCGACGGGTTCAGCCACGCCCGGGCGTTCGCGTTCCAGCTCTGCCTCGCCGTCGTGCCGTTCCTGATCGCGTTCACCGGCCTGATCACCGACCTCGGCGCGGACGAGGGCGGCCGGGTGGTCGCCGACACCGTGCTCGCCCTCACGCCCGGCCAGAGCGAGCAGGTGGTGCAGGAGCTGCTCGTCGACAGCGAGCGCACCGAGCACGCCGGCGAGCTGGCGCTGACCCTGGGCCTGCTGACCGGCCTGGTCGCGCTGACCATGACGATGGCCCAGATCGAGCGGGGCGCGAACCGCATCTACGGGGTGGAGCGCGACCGTGCGGCGCTGTGGAAGTACCTGCGCGCCACCGTGCTCGCGCTGACCGCCGGCGTACCGGCGCTGGCCGGGTTCCTGATCCTGGTCGGCGGCGGCGCCATGGGCGACTCGGTACGGCGGCACTACGCGTGGGGCGGGACCGCCCAGGGCCTGTGGGACGTCGTCCGCTGGCCGCTGAGCCTCGGGCTGACCGTCCTCGCCGTGGCGCTGCTGTTCCGGCACGCCCCGCGGCGCCGGCAGCCCGGCCTGTCCTGGCTGCTGTTCGGCGCCGGCATCGCGACCGTGCTGTGGTGGCTGGCCAGCGTGCTGCTCGCCGGGTACGTGCGGTTCAGCGACGGCTTCGGGCAGACGTACGGCGCGCTGACCGGGATGATGGCGCTGCTGCTGTGGGCCAACCTCACCGGGATGGCGCTCTTCGGTGGGCTGGCGTTCGCCGCCCAGCTGGAGGCGATGCGGATCGGCGTGCCCGAGCCGGCCGAGCCGGACCTGTGGCAGCCCGAGGCGGAGCGCGCCGAGAGCCACTGACCCGCCCCCGGACGCCCGGCGTGTAGGCGAGAACCCGATCGGGTAAAGCGCCTCGCCAGGGGAGACAAGGGAGGTGCGGGGTGACCGCGGTCAAGGAGGTGGCGCGTCGCCCACTCGGCCACTTCGCCGAGCGGAGCGTCGCCGGGCTGCTGGCCGTCGCCGGCGCCGGAGCCGGGTTCGGCCTGCTGCTGATGCTCGTCCGGTTCCACTGGAGCCCGCTCTACCACGCCGACCGCGAGGCCGCCGCGTGGTTCAACGCCCTCGTCGCGCCGCACCACGCCCTGGTCACCGTCCTGCAGGCGGTCACCGACCTGGGCGGCCGGCCCGTGCTGATCTGGCTGGTCAGCGTCGCCGTCGTCGGGCTGCTGATCCGGCGGCAGGCCCGGCTCGCGGTCTACCTCATCGTCGCCGGGGCCGGCGGGCTGATCCTCGACCCGTCGCTGAAGACCCTCGTCGGCCGGCTCCGCCCGGTCGTGGACGTGCCGGTCGCGAGCGCCCCCGGCAACAGCTTCCCCAGCGGGCACGCCCTCGGCTCGTTCGTCGCGTACGGGGCCCTGCTGCTGGTGTTCCTGCCGGCCATGGCGCCCCGCTGGCGCCGGCCGGCGATCGCCCTGGTCGCGGTGCTGGTGGCGGTGGTCGGGCTGACCCGGATCGCGCTGGGCGTGCACTTCGTCTCCGACGTGCTCGGCGGCTGGCTGCTCGGCGCGGCGTGGCTGGGCGTCACCGCGTACGCCTTCCGGCTGTGGCGGCGCGAGCGCGGCCGGCCGGTGCCCCCGCTGACCGAGGGCCTGGAGCCGGAGGCGGGGCACGAGATCGCCCCGGCCCCGGCCGAGGAGCACGTCCTGGAGCACCCGCGCTCCGCCGTCGCCGAGCTGCTGGTCGGCTGGGTCCTCGTCTTCGGCGCCCTGTACGCCTTCGGCGTCTACGTCAGCCGGTACGCCGAGGGCACCGTGTTCGACGTCCTGGACACCGCCGTCCCCCGCTGGTTCGCCGAACGGCACACCGCCACGCTCACCGAGCTGAGCTGGTGGTGGAGCAAGTTCGGCGACACCCACGCCATCCTGCTCGTCTCGCTCGTCTTCTGCCCGCTCGTGCTCGCGGTGTGGCGACGCTGGCGGCCGGTGCTGTTCGTGGTGCTGGCGATGTTCGGCGAGCTGACCCTCTTCCTCGCCTCCGCCCGCGCGGTCGACCGGCCCCGCCCGCCGGTGGAGAACCTGGACGGGCACATGCCCACCTCGTCCTTCCCGTCCGGCCACATCGCCGCCACCATCTGCCTCTGGAGCGCGATCGCGCTGCTGGTGTTTCCGCGTACGGACCGCTGGTGGCGCTGGCTGTTCGTGGCGCTGGCCGTGATCATGCCGGTCGGCGTGGCCACCTCCCGGATGTACCGGGGCATGCACCACCCGACCGACTTCATGGGCGCGATCCTGCTCGGCGCCCTGTGGCTCGGGCTGCTGTACTGGATCCTCCGACCGAACGCCGACGTGCGCGCGGGCAACCGGCCGGCGATCGAGGCCGAGCAGGTGGCCGAGCTGGACGACGAGCTGGCCAAGGCCGCCCGGCCGGACTGACCGGCCGCCGTGCGCAGTCTTTCGACCCGCGAGCCCGCCGCCGTGCGCCGCCTCCCGACCCGCGAGCCCGCCGCCGTGCGCCGCCTCCCGACCCGCGAGCCCGCCGTGCCGCGGCCGACGAACCGGAGCCTGCCGTGCTGCGGGTGATGACCTGGAACATCAGGACCGGCGGCCGGGATCGGGCGGGGCCCGGCCGGCTGGACCTGGTGGCCCGGGTCCTCGCCGCGCACCGGCCGGACCTGCTCGCCGCGCAGGAGCTGCGCGGCTTCGACGCGGGAACCGTGCTGGCCGGCTTCGCCGCCGAGCTGGGCATGCGCCCGTACCTGGCCCGGTCCTGGTTCGGCCAGCCGGTCGCCGTGCTCGTCCGCCCGCCGCTGCGGGTGCTCGCGGCGGGACCGGTGCGCCGTCCGTTCCACCACGCCGCCCAGCGGGTGACGGTGGCCACCGACGCGGGGCCGCTCACCGTGATCGCCGCCCACCTGGACCCGTACTGTGGGCTGCGCCGCCGGGTCGAGGCGGGCTGGCTGGCCGCCGCCGTACGCCGGTCGCCGGGCCCGCTGGCGCTGCTGGCCGGCGACCTGAACACCCTCGACCCGGGCACCGACCACACCGCGCGGATCGCCCGGCTGCCGCCCGCGTACCGGCGTCGCCACCTGCGCCGGGACGGCCGTACGCCCGACACCCGCGCGGTGGCCCGACTCGCCGCCGCCGGCCTGGTCGACCTGTACGCGTCCGCCCCCGGCGACCCGCCCGACGAGGGGCTGACCGCGCCCACCCGGCACGGCGGCGGCGCGGAGTTCTCCGGCATGCGCCTGGACTACCTGTTCGCCACCCCGGCGCTGGCCCGGCTGGCCCGCTCCCGCGCCGTGCTTCGGGGCGGCGAGACCGAGTGGGCCTCCGACCACTATCCGGTGCTCGCCGAGTTCGACCTGCGCCCGGCCTGACCGCAGCCGGCCGCGGTGCTGTCGGCGCCTCCCGCTACCGTCGGCCCGTGAGCGGTACTCCTGCGCGGCAACCCGAGCCGTCCCCGTTGGTCGCCGCGGTCGCCCGGGGCGTCGCCCTGGTCGTGGTGCTGCCCGTACGGCTGCTCTGGGAGCTGCTGGTGGTGGCCGCCCGGTGGCTGGGCCGCCGGGTGCTCGGCCCGCTCGGCCGGGCCCTGCGCGACTGGGTGCTACGCCCGCTCGCCTGGTTCCTGCGCCGGGTGCTGTGGGTCCCGCTGGCCTGGGCGGCGGTGCACCTGCTGTGGCGCCCACTGGTGTGGCTGGCCGTGCACCTGCTGTGGCGGCCACTGGCCTGGGCGGCCGTGCACCTGCTGTGGCGCCCACTGGTCTGGGTGGCCGTGCAGCTGTTCTGGCGGCCGCTGGGCTGGCTGGTCCGGGCGGTGGTGTGGCCGGCGCTGCGCCGGCTCGGGCGCGCGGTCGCGTGGGCGCTGCGCGCCCTCGGCGTCCCGCTCGCCTGGCTGGTCCAGCACCTGCTGGTGCGCCCGGCGCGCTGGCTGTGGCGGGTGGTCGCCCCGCTGCTGGCCGCCGTCGGGCGTGGCCTGTGGTGGCTCGTCCGGCTGGTGGCCGGCGCCCTCGCGTACGCCTGGCGGCTCGCCGGCCGCGTCCTCGGGTTCGCGTGCCGCGTCGTGCTGCGCCGGCTCTGGCGCGGCGCGGTCGCCCTCCTCGTCGGGGCGGCCCGAGGGTTGTGGCGGTATGCCGTGGCCCCGCTCGGCCGCGCGCTGCGCTGGGCGTGGCGGCACACGGTCGTGCCGGCGGGCAGGGCGGTCGGCTGGGCGTGGCCGCCCGCGGCCCCCGCGGCCCACCCACCCCACCCGCGATCTTGCAGTTTCTGCCCCGGCGAACGGGGTGAAACGCCCATATCGGGGGCCGAAAGTGCAAGATCGCGGGGGCGAGGGGGCGGGGCGGGCGGGTCAGAGGGCGCGGAGGCGGGGGAGGAGCTCCTCCTGGGCCCAGTCGAGGAACATCGGCTGGCCGTCCCCGCCGACCTGGAGGAGCGCCACGTGGGTGAAGCCGGCGTCGACGAACTTCTTGAACGCCTCGACGTGCCGGTCGACGTCCGGGCCGCAGGGAACGCCCTGGGCCGCGTCCTCCTCGCGAACGAACTGGGTGGCGGCGGCGAACGAGTCCGGCCCCGGCAGGTCGGCGTTGACCTTCCAGCCCAGTCCGAACCAGCGGAACTGCTCGTGCACGATCTTGCGGCACTCCGCCTCGTCCGGACCGTAGCAGATGGCGACCTGCCCGTACCGGGGCCGGCCGGCGCCGCCCGCGTCCTCGTACAGCTGCACGAGGTGCGGGTCCGGCTCGGTGGCGATGACGCCGTCGGCGTACTCGGCGGCGAGGGCCGCCGACTGCGGGCCGGAGGCGGCGACGGCCATCGGCACGGGCCGGTCCGGCCGGTCCCAGACGTACGCGTCCGGCACGTCGAAGTGGTTGCCGGAGAAGGTGAGCGTCTCGCCGGCCAGCAGCGGCCGGATGATCTGCAACGCCTCCTCGAACATCTCGTGCCGCTGCTCCACGTGCGGCCAGCCGCCGATGACGTGCTCGTTCAGGTTCTCCCCGGCGCCGAGCCCCAGGGTGAACCGGCCGTCGGAGAGGACCCCGACGGTGCTGGCCTTCTGCGCCACCACGGCCGGGTGGTAACGGCGGATCGGGCAGGTCACGAACGACATGAGCCCGGCCCGGCCGGTGGCGTGGGCGACGGCGCCGAGCACCGACCAGGCGTACGGGGAGTGGCCCTGCGAGTCCAGCCAGGGGCTGTAGTGGTCGGAGACGACCAGGTGGTCGAAGCCGGCCGCCTCGGCGCGTACCGCGTGGTCGACCAGCTGCTTCGGGCCGGCCTGCTCGCACAACAGGGTGTAGCCGACGTTGACCATCGCGGCATCTCCTTCCTCCCGATCCTCCCCGGATACCCCGGTCGGAGCCGGTCAATCCCGCCCGTCCGCTTTTCGGTGCTCGGCCACTCCCGGGTGCGACCGGCGGGTCGCCGCCGCCCGGTCCGGCTCAGTCGTCCTCCTCAGTCCCAGCAGAGGCAGAACGGTTTGCCGGCCGGGTCGGCGTAGACCCGCCAGTTCTCGCCGCCGGCGGGCAGCCGGGTCGCGCCGAGCCCGAGCGCGGCCGGCTCGACGGCGTCCACGTCGTCGACCGTGACGTCGAGGTGGAACTGCTGCGGTGCCGCCGGATCCGGCCACCGCGGCGGGCGGTAGTCGGCGACCTGCTGGAACAGCAGCGGCTGGGCGCCGTCCTCACCGATCATGGCCGCGCCCTCGCCCTCGTAGGTGACCGGCTTGCCGAGGAGCTCGGCATAGAACGCGCTCAGCACCTTCGCGTCCGGGCAGTCGAGCATGACGCCGGCCAGCGTGGTGGCCGGGTTGCCCGCGTTGCGGCACAGGTCGAACGGGTGACCGGCCGGGTCGGCCAGGGTGTGCCACGTCTCGTTGCGCCGCAGCAGCGTGGCGCCGAGGCCGAGGGCGCGGTCGGTGCCCGCCTCCAGATCGGGCACGCGCAGGTCGAGGTGCGCCTGCTGCGGACGGTCCGGGTCCGGCCAGCGCGGCGGCACGTGGTCGGGGGCGAGCTGGAAGCCGACGCGCCAGCCGTCCGGCGTGCCCATGGTGACCCACTCGTCGTCGGCGTAGCGCTCGGTCCAGCCGGCAAGGTCGGCATAGAACGCGCTCAGGGTTTTGATGTCAGGTGCGTCGAGCACCACGGTGCGTAACGTTCCGATCATGTGACCATCCTTTACCAGGGGTCCGACAGGACGTCGCCGGCGCGGGCAGTGAGGAAACGCGCCGGCACCCTCACAGGCACTTCACAGCCGCCCTGGTTAGGGTGACCGTGAACGGCGGCGTTCCAGGGTGGAGCGCGCGTCCCCGTCAGCGGGAGTGACGATGGTCTTCAAGAAGATGTTGAGCGCGTTCGGCGTGGGCGGTCCCAGCGTGGACACCGTGCTGGCCAACCCGAACACCCGGCCCGGCCTCACCCTCGACGGCCAGGTCAACCTGGTCGGCGGGGACAGCCCGGCCGCCATCGAGCAGATCGCCGTCAGCCTGGTCACGCGGGTCGAGATCGAGGGCGGCGACCACGAGTACGCGGGCATCATGGAGTTCCACCGGATGCCGGTCAGCGGCGCCTTCGAGCTGGCCGCGAAGCAGCAGCTGTCGATCCCGTTCCAGCTGCCGGTGCCGTGGGAGACCCCGATCACCGACGTGTACGGCCAGCGCCTGCACGGCATGACGATGGGGCTGCGGACCGAGGTGGCGGTGGCCCGGGCGGTCGACAAGAGCGACCTCGACCAGGTGGCGGTGCACCCGCTGCCGGTGCACGAGCGCATCCTGGACGCCTTCGCCCGGCTCGGCTTCCGGTTCAAGGGCGCCGACCTGGAACGGGGCCACATCTACGGCGTGCAGCAGACGCTGCCGTTCTACCAGGAGATCGAGTACTTCGCGGCGCCGCAGTACGCGGCGCAGGGCGTCAACCAGGTGGAGCTGACCCTCGTCACCAGCCAGAGCGGCATCGACGTGGTGCTGGAGTGCGACAAGCGGGGCGGCTTCCTCACCCCCGGCCACGACGTGTTCGGCCGGTACCAGGTGGCGCACGCCGACGCCGACCGGGTCGACTGGGTGCAGGTCGTCGACGGCTGGCTGCGGGAGACCACCGGGCGCTACGGCCAGCTGCGCGCCCAGAGCTTCGGCGGCCACGGCCACGGGCACGGGCATGGCCACGGCCGTGGCCCGGGGATGGGCGGGATCGTCGCCGGCGCCGCGCTGGGCGCGGTGGGCGGCATGGTCGCCGGGGAGATGATCGAGGACGCCGTCGAGGGCGACTTCGCGGAGGACTGGGGCTTCGGCGACGAGTAACGGCCGACGGCGTACGACGGCGGCCTCCGGGAGTGCTCCCGGAGGCCGCCGTTCCGCTCGGGGCGGATCGTCACCCGGTCAGTGCCGGGCCTTGCGCTCGGTGGCGCTGCGGTAGTTGCTCCCCGCCTTGGCCAGGCCCCGGCTGGCCATGTACCCGATCGTCAGCAGGGTGATGAAAAACCATGCCTGCGGTGCGCGGAAGATGTCCACGCCGACCGAGTTCTTGCCGACCAGGTACGAGGCGATCAGCACGGCGGCGACCGAGGCGGCGTAGACCCAGAACTCGGTGGTCTTCAGTGCCTGCTTCGTCTCCGTACCAGGTGCCTGCATCGCCTCCCGGTGCCCGTCGTACGTCGCCGGCATCGGCCGGGTGGGTGCCTCCTGGATCGGGCGGTTCGGCGCCTCCTGCGCGGTCGGCCGGTTCATGGGCCTGGTGGATGCGGCCTGCGTGCTCATCTGGTCCTCCTCAGGATTTGATGAGTCTTACCTCGTCCCCGCCCCGCTACCGCGTGTCGGCCACGGCACGGTTCGCGTTCCCGGCGGGGGCACCCCCCGTCTACCCGGGGGGCCGACGGGGTAACGCCCGCCGGCCCCGGAAGTCGGCCGTCGGCGCAGGTCCCGCCGCTTCGACGCGGCCACGGATCACCTCCGGGCCGTACCGGCACCGGATGCTCCGCGTGTCCGGTCGTCGCCTCTGCCGTGCGGAGGGTTCCGCCGGCCCGGGTTTGCGGGGCCGGACCTCGGGCACGCAGGAAGATCCGGACAGAACCTGCGAGGTGATGGACGTGCGTGAGGACGACACGATGCGGGAGTCCGCCCGCAAGGCCGAGGACCGGATCGCCGGCGGCATGTACGGCGAGGGGGCGCTCGACGAGGTCACCGTCCCGCAGACCGACGAGCTGCGAATCATCCAGGAGGAGGACCCGTACGACCCGGCGCACCAACCGGTGGACCAGGGGACGCTGCGCGACGGCGGACCCACCCGCGGGCAGGGCGCGGTCACCACGACCGGCGGCACGGCCGGCCCGGCGAGCACCCGGCGGCTGGCCCGGCAGCCGGAGCGGCACCGGGGCACGGTCGCGCCGACGACCACCGGGGACGCCACCACCGGCGGGTTGAGCACCCCGGCGGGCGGCTCCACGAGCGACAAGTCGAGCACCGGCAGCCAGGTCGGCAACTTCACCGACGAGTGACCCAGCGGTGGCGGGTGGACGGTCCGGCCGTCCACCCGCCCGACCTCAGCCGGCCCGCAGCACCCCGAGGCGCTGGGTGGCGCGGGTGAGGGCGACGTACAGGTCGCTGTGCCCGCGCGGCGACTCGGCCACGATCCGCTCCGGGTCGGCCACCAGGACGGAGTCGAACTCCAGCCCCTTGGCCTGCCCGACGGTGAGCACCACCACCCGGCTCTCCAGCTCGGGGTGCTCGCCGATCGCCGCCTCGGGCAGCGCCGCCACGACGGCGGCGCCCAACTCGTCGACCCGCCCCGCCGGCACGATCACCCCGAGCCGGCCGTCGGTCAGCGCGGCGGCCTCGGCCACCGCGGCGTCGGTCAGCTCGGCGGCCAGCCGGTCGGCCGGGGCCGTACGCTCCCAGGGCGGCACGCCGCTCTCCCGTACCGAGCGCGGCGGGCGCAGGTGCGGGTCGATCTCGGCCAGCACCCCGGCGGCGACCGCCATGATCTCGGCGGGGGTGCGGTAGCTGACGGTCAGCTCCGCCAACCGCCAGCGCTGCGCCACGTACGGCTCCAGCGCGTCCGCCCAGGAGGCGGTGCCCGCCAGCGCCCCGGTCTGCGCCACGTCCCCGACGATCGTCATCGACCGGCTCGGGCACCGGCGCATCAGCAGCCGCCAGGCCATCGGCGACAGCTCCTGCGCCTCGTCGACGATGACGTGCCCGAACGCCCAGCGCCGGTCGGCGGCGGCCCGCTGGGCGGTGGTGAGCCGGTCGCCCTCCTCCTGGCGTTCCAGCAGCCGGTCGGCGTCCAGCAGGTCGGTGACGCCGAGGATCTCGCCGCCGTCCGCCTCGTCCTCCACGTCGATGGAACGCGAGCCGCGGGCGATCTCCAGCACGCCCTCGGCGTACTCGCGCTGCAGGGCCCGGATGCGTGCGCGGCGCGCCTCGGCGGCCCGCTCGTCCTCGCCGAGCAGTTCGGCGGCCTCGTCCAGCAGCGGCACGTCGGCGGGGGTCCAGCCGCCGCCCGGCTCCCGGTGCAGCAGGGCCCGCTCGGCGTCGGTGAGCCCGGGCGCGGCGGCGGCGACGCGGTCCGGGTCGGCGTACAGGTCGGCAAGCAGGCGCTGCGGGGTGAGCACCGGCCAGAGCTGGTCCAGGGCGGCGCGGACCTCGGGCTCCTCGCGCAGCTCCCGGCGGATCTCCGCGACGTCGGCCTCGTCGAGCAGGTTCTCCCCGCCCAGCGGGTCGGCGCCGATCCGCTCGGCGACCTGGTCGGCCAGCGCGTGCACGATCTCGATGTCGAACAGGGCGCGGGCCAGGTTGTGCGGCCGGCCCGTGCGGCGGACGCGATCGCGGGCGGCCCGCACGGTCTCCGGGTCCAGCCGCAGCACCTCGCGCTCGACCTCGATCTCCAGCGGCTCGTCGGGCACCCACTGCCGGTCCCGCGCGGCCGCCGCCAGCACCTCGACCATCTCCGCCCGCCCCTTGAGCGCGGCGGCCTCCGCGGGCTCCGCGCGCCGGGCATTCACCCCGGGGAAGAGATCGCCCTGGGTACGCAGCAGCACGCCGGTCTCGGCCAGCGCCGGGAGCACCTGCGAGATGTAGCGCAGGAACGTCTCGTTCGGGCCGACCAGCAGCACGCCCCGGCTCGACAGCTCCCGCCGGTGGGTATAGAGCAGGTACGCCGCGCGGTGCAGCGCGACGGCGGTCTTCCCGGTGCCCGGGCCGCCCTGGACCACCAGCACCCCGGGCAGGTCGGCGCGGATGATCCGGTCCTGCTCGGCCTGGATGGTCTCGACGATGTCGCGCATCCGGCCGGTCCGGCCGGCGTTGAGCGCGGCGAGCAGGGACGCCTCGCCGGTCAGCTCCTCGTGCGCGGTGGGGGAGGCGGTGGCGAGGTCGAGCACCTCGTCGTTGACCGCGGTCACCTTCCGCTGCCGGGTACGCAGGTGCCGGCGCCGCCGTACGCCCTGCGGGTTGGCGGCGGTGGCCAGGTAGAAGGCCCGGGCGGCCGGGGCCCGCCAGTCCATGAGCAGCGGGTCGTAGTCGCCGCCGGTGTCGAAGATCCCGATCCGGCCGATGTAGCGGCGCGCCCCGTCGTCGGTGTCCAGCCGGCCGAAGCAGAGCCCGTTCTCCACCGCCGAGTACTGCTCGACCTGTTCGGCGTACATCCGGACGGCGCTGTCGCGCTGGGACCGCGCCTGCTGGGTGCCGCCGGTGGCGCGCAGTTCCGTGGTGAGCCGCTGGGCGGCCTGCTCCCGCATCCCGTCGAGCCGGTCGTAGAGCATGGAGACGTACTCCTGCTCGTGGCCGATCTCGTCGTCGTGCCGCAGCTCGCCGGGACCGTCCGAGTGCCTTGACAAGCCGTCTCCCTAGTGATTAGAATTGCATCCGGAACGGCATTTCTGCGCCGTTCCTTTTTTGTGTCTGAATTGCACAAGATACCGTGCGGCGACCTCTCCCACCAAGCGATCCGGGCCGGTCGCGCCGCCGGGTCGGAACGGGGTCGCGCGATGCTGCTGGGTACCGGTCAACGGGTCGTCTTCATCGGGGACAGCATCACCGACTGCGGCCGGCGCGACGTCGCCGCCCCGTACGGCGACGGCTACCTGAGCCTCGTCCGCGCGTTCGTCACCGCCCGCCACCCCGGCCTGGAGCTGACCTGGGTCAACCGGGGGATCAGCGGGGACACGGTCCGGGACCTGGCGGCCCGCTGGGAGTCCGACGCGGTCGGCGAGCGCCCGGACTGGCTCAGCGTGATGATCGGCATCAACGACATCTGGCGGGCGTTCAGCCCCGGCCGGGAGGCCGAGGCGGTGCCGATCGACGAGTACGAGCGCACGCTGCGCGTCCTGCTGCGCCGGGCCGTGGACGCGACCGGCTGCCGGCTGCTGCTCGCCGACCCGTTCCTCGTCGAGCCGGACGTCGACGAGCCGCAGCGCGCGCAGACCGACCGGTACGCGGCCGTGGTCGCCGCTCTCGCCAAGGACTTCGAGGCCGTGCACGTGCCCACCCAGGCGGCCTTCGACCGGGTGCTGGCGCACACCCCGCCCGGCCACTGGGCGCCCGACCGGGTCCACCCGGGCCTGCCCGGCCACGCGGTCATCGCCGACGCCTTCCTGACGGCCCTCACCGCCTGACCCCCACCCGGACGGGGTCACCGGCGGCGGGTGCAGACCTGACGGGTCTGGCCGACCTGGTCCACCGACCAGACCACGGCGACGGTGAAGCAGTAGTCGTCGTCGCGGTCCAGCCCGTGGACCAAATAGCTGGTGCTGCCCGGCGGCAGGGTCTCGAAGGCACGCGGCTGCTGCCCGGACGGGCTGCCCGCGATCACCACCGGTCCGCTCGCGCCGGCCGGGTACGTCCAGCTCAGCGCGATGTTGTCCCGGTTGTCCCGCAGCGTGATCCCGCCCGGCGGGGTGCCGGGCGAGGCGGTGGCCTGCGGGCTGCCCGACGGGCCGGCGCCCGCCGTCGAGCCCGACCGGGCGGGCCCCGGCGGGGCGGTCGCCGACGGCGAGGGCCCGGGGCGCGGGCTGTCGACCCGGGAGACCCCGGCGACCACCGCTGCCGTGCCGAGCACCACCACGGTCACGCCGCCGACCAGCACGAGCGGGGCGAGCCGGCGCGGTGGCGGCGTGGGCGGGCGGGGGACCAGCACCGGGAGCAGCCGCGACGGCTCCGGCGGGGCCGCGGGCGGGCGCACGGCCCGGACCCCGGCGGGCTCCGCACCGCCCTCGGCCGGGCCCGCTCCGGGCCGCTCGCCGTCGGCAGGCTGCCCGCCCCCGCCGGCCAGTCCGACCACCGCCGGCGGCACCGCACCCTCCGGGGGCCAGCCGGACCGCGGCACCCAGCGGCCCTCGTCCGCCGCGTCCGGGCCATCGGGTACGGCGTGCCGGCGCAGCCACGCGTCCTCGTCCTCGACGCGCGCCGGGCCGTCCGGCGCGGCGTGCCGCCGCAGCCACGCGTTCTCGTCCTGTTCCGGAGCCGGGTCCTCGGCCGCCGGCGCGGCGTGCCGTGGCCACTCGTCGTCCTCGACCCGTGCCGGGTCGTCGGACGCCGGACCTGCGTGCCGCCGCCAGGTGTCCTCGTCGTCCTGCCCGGCTGCCGGGTCGTCCGGTGCGGCGTGCGGCGGCCACCCGTCGTCCTCGGCCGGCGTGGCGTGCCGGGCCGGCGCCTCCGGGGGCAGGCGGGGCGTGGGAACCCCGGGCGGGTGCGGGTCGTCGTCCGCCGGCCACGTCGGCTGGTACGCCGGCGGCCCCTCGGCGGGCGGGGGCATCCGCGCGGCCGGCACCACGGGCGGCTCCCGATCCGGCGGTACGGCCGGCGCCTCCGGCTCGGTCGCCCCGGGCTGGGCGCAGACGTGGGCGGGGTTGGCCGCCGTCCGGGCCAGGGCCGCGACCTGCACCGCGAGCGGGTCGTCCGCGGCGAGGTGCTGGCGGCACAGCTCCCGGGCCAGGGCGAGGTTGTCGTGCGCCTCGGCGAACTCGCCGCAGTCGCGCTGCATCGATCCGAGCCGGGCCAGCATCTTGATCCCGCTGGGGTGCCCGTCGCCGTACACCTCGCGGTGCAGCTCCCACGCGTCCTGCAGGCGATCCCGGGCCACCGCGCACTGCCCCCGGGCGTACTCCACGGTGGCCAGGTCGGCGTGGGCGGCCAGCACCCGCGGCGACTCCGGCCCGTCCGACGCGGTCAGCTCGATGATGACGTCGGCATACAGCCGGGCGGCGCGGGCGTAGCTGCCGACCCGGTGCAGCACCGCCGCGAGCGTCGCCGCCGCGGTCACCGTACGCGGGTCGGACCGGCCGTGCAGGCGGGTCGTCGCCGCGTACGCGAAGGCGGCCCAGCCCCGCGCGGAGTGCGGCTCGCCGAGCGCGACCAGGACCCGGGCCTGGAGCCCGGCGGCCTCGGCCAGCTCGGGCGTGGCGCGGTCGGGACGGGAGTCGGCGTCGCTCAGCGCGTCGGAGAGCAGCTGCTGCGCGCCGGCGAGGTCGCCGGCGGACACCAGGTGGTTCGCCTGGACGGTCAGTTCACCGAAGCCGGAGGGCACGCCCCATCGTGGCCGGCCCGCGACGGTATGTACAAGACCCGGACGCCCGCGATTCGGTCGTCAACCGGTCAGGTGGTCCACCATGGTCTCGCTGATCCGGCGCAGCTGGTCGACCTGGGCCGGGCTGAGCGCGTCGAACAGGTGCCGGCGTACCGCCTCGACGTGGCCGGGCGCGGCGGCGGCGAGCGCGGCGAAACCGGCGTCGGTCAGCACGGCCACCTGCCCGCGCCGGTCGGTCGGGCAGGCCTCCCGCCGGACCCACCCGCACGCCTCCAGTCGGGCGGTGGCGTGCGACAACCGGCTGCGCGAGGAGCCGGTCGCGTCGGCCAGCTCGCTCATCCGCAGCCGCCGGCCGGGCGCCTCGGACAGCCGTACCAGGATCTCGTAGTACGCGTGGGGCATCCCCGCGTCGCGCTGCAGCTCGCGGTCGAGGGTCTCCATGAGCGCGCGGGTGGCGGTCAGGTACGCGCGCCAGGTGCGCTGCTCGTCGGCGTTCAGCCAGCGGGTCATGGCCACCATCATAGGGCTTGTAGTTGAGAGTTCAACCAAACCGCGCTAGCGTGGACGCCATGGGAATCCACCGCCTCAACCACGCCGTCCTCTACGTCGCCGACCTGGCCCGCAGCGTCGCCTTCTACCGCGACGTGCTCGGCTTCCGCCCCGTGCCGATGACCCCGGACGGGTTCCGGGGCGCCGCTTTCCTCCAGGCTCCCGGCTCCACCAACGACCACGACCTCGGCCTGTTCGAGATCGGCCGGGGCGCCGGGCGCTCCACCGCCGGCCGCGCCACGGTGGGCCTCTACCACCTGGCCTGGGAGGTCGACACGCTCGACGAGCTGGCCGCCACCGCCGAGCGGCTGGCCGCCGCCAGCGCCCTGGTCGGCAGCTCCGACCACGGCACCACCAAGAGTCTCTACGGGCAGGACCCGGACGGGCTGGAGTTCGAGATCGTCTGGCTGGTCCCGGCCGACCGGCTCGACGACGCCGCGCTGGCCGCCCGCAGGCGCATCGGCCGGCTCGACCTGGACCGGGAGCGGCAGCGCTACGGCGGCCAGACCCGCGGCGGCGTCGGAATCTCCGTACCGGCCTGACCGTCGCAGAGCGGTGGCCGGGACCGCGTCGCCGGGCGATCCGGGGAGCGGCGTCCCCGGGCGCGCGCCCGTGCGGTAGAACGTCAGGATGCCCACCGACGCCGTCCTCCGCGAACTGCTCCTCCGGCAGCTCGACGCCTGGTTGCCCGCCGCGCGGCAGCGCGCCCGCCGGGCCACCCTCGCCCTGGCGTACGCCGGGACCGACGACGGCGGCGCGGACGCCGCGCTGCGGGCGGTCGCGGCGCACGGCGACCGGCTGCGCGGGTTCCGGCTGACGATCCTGGTGCTCGCCCAGGGCACCGAGGACCTGCCGGCCCGGCTCGGCGCGGTCGAGGCGGCCCTTCCCGCCGAGGTGGCCGTGCACGTGATGCCGGGCGATCCGGCGCGGCTGCCGGTGGCGCTCAAGGCCGCCGGGGCGGCCGCCGCGCCCCTGCTCACCGTGGCCCACGGGGCGGCCCCGACGCCGGCCCTGCTCGCCGCCGCCCGCACCGGCCGCCCGGCCGACCTGCTGCTGGTCGGCGAGCCGGACGCGCCCCTGCGGCCGTGGCTGTCGGCGGCGGGCTTCCCGCTGGTCGCCGAGGCCGACCTGGCGGTGGGCCCCCTGGCGGCGGCCGGCGGGTCCGTGCGGCGGATCGCGTTCGCGACCGGGTCGGACCGGAGCCTGACGGCGTTCAAGGACGCCCTCTGGGCGGCCGGCGGGGCCGGCGGGGTCCGCTACCTCGACCCGGCCGAGCCGGGCGGGCCGGCCCTGGAGGCCTCGGCCGAGCCGGACCCGGACCCGCTGGGTCGGAAGCTGCTCGCCGAGCTGGGCCGGACCGGCCCCCGTACGCTGACCGAGCTGCGCCGGCACGCCCTCACCGACACCCTCTACCGGGCGGAGGACGCGACCCGGGCCGTGACCGCCCTGCTCGCCGCCGGCGCGGTGACCCGGGACCCGGAGCACGGTCGGCTCGGCGGGGACGTGCTGATCACCGCCCGCCCGGGCGCCGGACCAGCTGCTTGACCACGATCGACCCGCCGGTGGCGAGCACCCCGATGCTGAAGACCATCTGGAGGCTGACGACCACCCGGGCCACCTGCCCGTGGGCGTTGGCGCCCCGCCCGGCTCCGGGACGTCACGCCCGGGACTTGTCCTGCTTCCAGGACAGCGGGCCCGGCAGGTCGACGCGGTGCGCCCGGGTCCGCGAGTTCCAGGACCATCTACCGATCCGCAGACTCCACGAGGAGAACCCGTTCTCGGTGAAGTTCAGGACGAGCGGGCCGAACTTCTGACGCTTGCGGAACATCAGGCCCATCGCGGGGGCCTCCCTTCGTCACCTTTTCCCTGTCGTGTCGGGATCTGAGATGCCCGTAACGGCGATTCGTGAAACCGGGGCGCATTCGCACTGGACCGGGCCGTCCCTCGACCCGCAGAATCCTAGTTATCAGGTAGGTTTTCTCGGGTGCTCGGCGCCGGTGGACGCGGGTCACGGCATGCGGACGGCGGTCAGCCGACCGGATTGGGGCGACGAACGGTCGTATGGGTCGCCCGCAGCCGTAACGGTGAGCCGCACCCGGGGCGCTGAACCTGACAGCGGCTGTCGCCCGGCGTCAGCCATCCGCCGGCATGCCGGCGGCCCGCGCGAAGGAGAGGAAGACGCATGTTGGCGGTCGAGCTGCGCCCCGTCGACCGGGAGCTGTTCCGTGCCCTGCTGAGCAAGCGGACGGCCACAGCCACGGTGGTGACCGCGCCAGGGCTGGCCGCCCACCGGGGTCGGCCCCCGCTGCCCCCGACGGCGTGCACCGCCACCTCGCTGACGGCGGTGTCGCTGGAGCCGCCGCTGGTGTCGTTCTGCCTCGCCGGTCAGCCGTCGAGCCGGCTGGTGATCGAACGCGCCGAGCACCTCGCGGTGCACCTGATCCCCACCGGGCAGTGGGAGGCGACCGCGACCTCCGCCGGCGACCTCGCCCCGCTCGCCACCGACCCCGGCTGGCAGCCCGGCCCGTTCGGCGTCCCGCTGCTCGACGGGGCGCTCGCCGTGCTGCTCTGCCGGGCGGTGCACCAGGTGCCGGCGGGTGACCATACGCTGGTCGTCGCGGAGCCTCTCGCGCTGGGCGCGGGGGAGGGGCGCGACCCGCTGACCCGGGACCCGGCCTACACCACCACCACCACCGGCCGGCCGGATCGCTGACCGCCCGTACGCCCGAACCCGCCGGACCCGCCCCGCGCGGGGCCGGTCAGCGGGGCTCCCAGGCGTCCGGAGGAGCGATCAGGCGGCGGACGTGGCCGGGCAGTCGCCCGCTGGCCAGCTCCGCGAGGCTGACCTCGTCGACCACCTGCCGCACCGCCGCCCGCACGGCCACCCAGAGCCGCGGCAGGTTCTCCGCCGCCCCCTCGTAGCTGGTCTCCTCCGGGCGCAGCCCGCGCACCCCGGCGAGCGGGCCGTCCACCGCGCGCAGGACCGCCCCGATGGTGATCTCCCGCGGCGGACGGGCCAGCGTGTAGCCGCCCTCGGCGCCCCGCTGCGCCCGCACGATCCCGGCCCGGCGCAGGTCGGCCAGGACGGCCTCCAGGAACTTGCGCGGCATGTCCTGCTCGGTGGCGATGATCTGGGTGGACAGCAGGGAGGGGTACGCGGTGGCGAGGCTCAGGGCCGCCCGTACCGCGTACTCGCCGCGCGCGGAGATCTGCACGCCCTCATTCTGCCTGGCGGGGGCGGCCGGGCGGATCGGCGGGCCGCCGGGGCCGTACCGTCCACGCGGACGACCCCGCCCCCGGCCCGGCGCCGGCCCCCGGCGCCCGGAACGCGCCGGGACTCATCCCGACCTCCCGGCTGAAGAACCGGCCGAAGTTCGTCGGCTCCGGAAAACCGAGCCGGCGGCCGATCTGGGCGATCGGCTCGTCGGTCGCCGCGAGCAGCCGCCGTGCCTCGAGGGCCACCCGCTCGTCGATCACCTGCTTCGCGCTGCGCCCGTTCGCCGCCAGGCAGGCCCGGGTCAGGGTACGCACGGAGCAGCCCAGCCGGGCCGCGTAGTCCTCGACCCGGCGGGTGTGCCGGTAGCCGCGCTCGACCTCCTGGCACAGCCGGCCGAAGATGTCACTCCCGGCCCGCCGTCCCGCCCCGGACCCCTCGGTCGGGTCCGGCAGCAGCGCCAGCCGCAGCAGCAGCACGGCGAGCTGGTGGCGCAGCAGGGCGCGGGCGGCGGGCGCGTCGGGGTGCCGCCGGCAGTCCACCACCAGCTGCGTCACCTCGTTGATCACCGCGTCCTCGTCCTCGCCGGCCAGCTGCTGGTACGCCGGCAGGCCGTCCGCGTCCACCCCGAGGTCGCGCAGCGCGCCGGCCCGCCAGCGGACCACCACGGCGTCCAACTGCCGGGTGTCGCAACGCAGCACCTGGCCGGGGCGGACCCGCAGCAGCGTGCCGGGTCGGCAGGGCAGCGGCCGGAAGTCCAACTCGGCGGTGCCGTGGCCGCCGGTGACGAGGACGAGCAGGTCCGCGTCGAGCAGGACCGGCCGCCGCCAACCGGCCGCCCCGGCGAGGTCGCGCAGGGCCAAAGTGTCGAGGTCGGCGGACCGGCACGCCAGGTCGGCGTCCGCCGGCGGTGTCGCGCGGCTCGGCCGACCGGCGGGGGGCATCAGGTCGATACGGGTTGCTGGCGAGAGCTGACCGGTGGAGACCATCGTCTGCGACGGTAGCTCGGGTCCGGCCCACTCGCATTTCGGGCGGAGCGGTCGCCGGCGCCGGTCCCGCCGCCGGCCCTCGGCGAACAGCCTGCGGCAAACGGGACGCGGCGTTTCCGGCGGAGCGGACCGCCGAGGCGGCATCGGCAGCCGGCTCCCGGGGCGGCGGCTGCCCGGGCGCGGCTTGTGGGGCGGTTGCCGCCCCGGCTACGTTACCGATCGGTAGCGTCCGGGCCCGGGTGGACCACCGGCGGCGGCCCGGCGCAGGAGGCGGCGAGGGGATGGGCATGACGGATCTGTTCTCGGTCGAAGGCAAGACGGTCCTGGTCACGGGCGGCTCGCGGGGCATCGGGCTGATGATCGCCCGGGGCTTCGTGCGGGCCGGCGCGCGCGTGATCATCTCGTCACGGAAGGCGGACGTCTGCGCGAAGGTGGCCGACGAGTTGTCGGCCGAGGGGCAGTGCGAGGCCGTCCCCGCCGACCTGGGCACCGACGCCGGCGCCGAGGGCCTGGCCGCCGCGGTGCGCGAGCGACTCGACCGGCTCGACGTGCTGGTCAACAACGCGGGAGCCACCTGGGGCGCGCCGCTGGAGGCGTACCCGGAGAGCGCCTTCGACAAGCTGTGGGCGGTCAACGTCAAGGCCGTCTTCCGGCTCACCACCGCCCTGCTGCCGGCGCTGCGCGCGGCGGCCAGTGCCGACGACCCCGCCCGGGTGATCAACATCGGCTCGATCGACGGCATCCGCGTGCCGTGGATGGAGGTGTACGCATACTCGGCCACCAAGGCAGCCGTGCACATGCTCACCCGCGGCCTCGCCCACCAACTCGCCGGCGAACGGATCACGGTGAACGCCATCGCCCCCGGGCCGTTCGAGAGCAGGATGATGGCCTTCGCCCTGGACGACCCCGCGTCCCGGGCGGCGGTCGAGCAGCAGGTGCCGCTCGGCCGGATCGGGCGCCCCGAGGACATGGCGGGCACGGCGATCTACCTGTCGTCCCGCGCCGGGGCGTACCTGACCGGGGTGGTGATCCCGGTTGACGGCGGCATCACCACGCACGGCTGAGCGCGTACCGGAAACGTGCGGGGCCGGGGCCCACGCGGACTCGGCAGCTCCGCGCGGCCCCCGGCCCGTGCCGTGTCAGCGCCCGGCCAGCAGCCGGTTCACCGCCGTGTCGACGTCCAGGTGCTCGGCCTCCCGGCCGCGCGGGACGACGACGTAGGTCCGCCGCAGGAAGCGCACCAGGACGCTGCGCGGCACCTCGAACAGGGCGTTGCCGTCCGGGGACGACAGCGCCAGCGCGACAAAGTCGCCGCGCGGAGTGGCCCAGGGCCACACCCGGACGTCGCCGATGCCGGCCGGCTCGTCCAGGCCGGTGACCAGCAGTTCGCGCGCGAACGACCAGCTCACCGCCTCCCCGCCGGCTGACTCGGCGTGGAACAGGACGTGGACCGCATACGGGTCAGCAGGGTCGTAACGCAGACTGGCACGCACCGGCAAGGCGGTGGCGTCAGGTGCGACGAGCCTTAGCGACGTCTCGACCTCTACGGTCGTCGGTCGGATGACACTCATGGACGTTCTCCCCCCGGCACCGCTGCGGAACGCGCGTGTCCCGCTTTTCCCATACTCAGCCGCTACTCCTGGCTACGCTCCGCCATACGCTGACTTCACCCAGTGGTGGGAAGGTGGTCGGAAACGCCGATAGAATGTGAAAATTCTTGTACGATATCCGGTTCTGCCCAGTGCTTGATCCCGCCCGGCATCGGGGTCGTTCAGACGTCGACTTACTCCGGTAACGTCCAGTGGTCCAATGGAGTGACGGGCCCGGGGGACACTGGGGGGTGCAAATGGTTACGAACCGATCCTCAGTGGATCCGGCGGCTCGGCCCGGGCGCCCGAAAGTCGGGCCCCGAGCAGCCGAAAGGCGGGGGTACGCGGTGCCGATTGATCAGTACGACCGGCCCGGTCGGGGCGGGCCGGACGACCGTGCGCCCCGGGGCGGCGTGGCCGTCGCCGAGCGGCGCCGCGGGCGCTGGCGGCGGCGACTCGGCACCACCCTCGACCTGATCCGCGCCAACCCCACCGGCCGGATCGCCCTCAAGATCTTCATCTCCGTCCTCGGGGCGATCATCGTCACCGTCGGTATCGCCCTCATCCCGCTGCCCGGCCCCGGCTGGCTGCTGGTGATCGCCGGCCTCGGCGTGTGGGCGGTCGAGTTCCACTGGGCCCGTCGGCTGCTCAACTTCACCCGCCGGCACGTGCAACGCTGGACCCGGTGGGCCACCAGCCAGTCCCTGCCGGTGCGGCTCGTGCTCGGCTCCGTGGGCCTGGTCTTCGTCGCGGTGGTGCTCTGGCTCTCGCTCAAGTACAGCCTCGGCATCGACCTCCTGGCCCGGCTGCTGCACTACCTCGCAACGCACTGACCCCGGATTCGCGGTCCGGTCCCTCGATCAGGTAGAGTCATCGGCGCTGAGGGCGATTAGCTCAGCGGGAGAGCGCTTCGTTCACACCGAAGAGGTCACTGGTTCGATCCCAGTATCGCCCACCATCGATAAGCGCAGGTAGCAAGCCCGTTGCCGGAATTGCCGGTAACGGGCTTCTCCGCTTGCGCCCCTTACATTGGGAGCAGTTTGGGAGCAGCCCTGCGGGTGCCGGAAACTTCATCCGTGCTGGTCAAGCGGTTGTTCTCGTAGTCGTGTAGGAGTCCGCCGAGTCGATCGTGTCGGTGGGCGTTCAGGCGTGCCAGCGCGGCGGGATCGGTGATCGGTTCGGGCAGTGGACGCAGAGGCCGGGCGTTCGTGATGCCCGGATGGAGCCGATCGGCCGTGAACACGCTGGAATCCGACCGCGAATCTCCGCAACGCGATCAAGTTCAGGGGAGAGCGAGCTGGTGATAGCTGTGCAGCTCTCGAATCTCGGTAGTGACCTGGACGGAGAAGGCGCTGGGAATCGTGAGGTGCGTCTCGAGCAGGCCCAATACCAGCTCGCCCAATTGGGTCTTTAGCTCTTCGGAGCGGCCCGGCAGGATATCGACGATCGCATGAATCATGTGGTGGTTGGGGTTTCCGTCGCCGACAATGGTCTCGTCGAGGATGAGGAACCGGGTCTTGAACCCCCGCAGGGCACTGCTGATCAGGTCGGAGGCCGCAGCGTGGACGGCCAAGGCGAATCCTCTCCTGTCGAATCCTGCGGCGAGCGCCGCCGGGTATTGAACCGTGACCTGTGGCACGCTTGCCCCTTTCCATGACCGGACAACCGGCGATCGTTCTGCCAAACCCTGCCGCGGCCTGGGCTCTCGGACGGATTGCAGTTACTACGAAGAGTAGGAGGCGGTCGCCAGACGTGATGTACATGGCCACGATAGCGCGGGGCAACCACGGTGACTTCCTTCCTCGGTTCACAAGATCAAACCTTGTTTGGAGGTAACTGTTCAGGTGGCGTGTCGAGGGCTTGATCGTCTGCGGGGTTTCGGGCAGGGTGTCCGGTTGTGGAGGTTGCTGGCCGGCCGAGCTATGACGAGCTTGCGGCGTTGGTGGTGCAGCAGCAGCGGCAGATCGAGTTGTTGCAGGCGCGGGTGGCTGAGCTTGAGCGGCGGTTGGGGCTGAACTCGCGGAATTCGTTGAAGCCGCCGTCGTCGGATGGTCTCGCGAAGCCGCCGCCGCGTTCGTCTCGGCGGTCGTCTGGGGTCGGGCCGGGCAAGCAGCCGGGTGCGTCGGGTGCGGCGTTGTCGCTGGTGGACGATCCGGACGAGGTGGTGGAGCATCGTCCGGGGGTCGGGGCCTGTAGGGAGATCTGTGTAACGGATGTCAATGAAAGTCCGTTATGGCCAGTAGAAGCTGGTCGGCACAGATAGGAACAGGTTGATGGCTATCTCCATGGTGGGGCAGTACGACACACCCGTCGGGGTT